>CACXDQ010000249.1 GCA_902766475.1 uncultured Eubacteriales bacterium | reverse complement strand
TTTTGCGGCGACCAAAGCGGCAGACAACCTTGTGCCGCTGCGACACTCACGAAAAGACGGGAGAAAATACAGAAAGAATGATTATGATAAAGCTTTGTTTTAACGTTCTTTATCCGACTTTTTTGTTCTGTATAGGCAATTCCCTTTCTGAGAGATTCTTCGACTCCTTTCAGTCGCTCAGAATGACATCAGTAGTGGCGTTGGGGAACTTTTTGATATAATATTATTATAATTTGTTGACCGAAAACGGGATATAAATGACAAAGTTTTGCTATTTTGCACTAAAATTGTTGCAAAAGAGTAAAATATATGGTAAAATGTTATTACAATTTTTAAATCGATGCGGAAAAGAGTAGCTTTTTATGCCTTGTAAGAGAGTGGGCGGTCGGTGCAAGCCCTCAATGCATAGAGCGAAAGTGCGTTCCGTAAGCTAAGGCTTTAAGAGGGGCTTAACCGCTCACGCTCGACCACGTTACGGCGCTTAATAAGGAAGTTTGACGAAGATTTGCCGCAATGGGCGTTTCCGCTTTATAGCAAAACTTGTCGGGCTTTAAAGAAAAGTGGAACCACGGTTTTTGCGCCGTCTTTTCTCCCCACGGGAGAAAAGACGGCGTTTTTGAGAGATGAGATATGTTTTTTAAAAGATTGAGAGAGGATATAAATTTCGCTAAAAAGAGCGACCCCGCCGCAAGGAGCAAGTTCGGCATATGGCTTACTTATTCGGGCGTACACGCTCTTTCATGGCACAGAATAGCAAACTTCGAGTATCGTATTCACCTTAAACTTTTGGCGGAAATAACGAGTAAGTTCGCAAGATTTCTGACGGGGATAGAAATTCACCCGGCGGCGGAAATTGCGGGCGGCGTATTTATCGACCACGGCACGGGCGTAGTTATCGGCGAAACCGCCGTCATCGAGAAAAACGTCATTATATATCAATGCGTTACTCTCGGCGGTACGGGCAAGGACACCGGGCGCCGCCGCCACCCCACGGTCAAAGAGGGCTGCGTTATTTCGAGCGGAGCTAAAGTTTTAGGCGGTATCACGATAGGCGAATATTCCAAAATAGGCGCCGGCTCGGTCGTATTGAAAGATATTCCGCCGCACGCAACCGTCGTGGGCGTGCCCGGGCGAGTGGTGAGGATAAACGGCGAGAAGTTGCCCGACAATACCGAGTGCTGTTTAGACCCCATCGTCGAGGAAATTTGTCATTTGCGGTCGAGGATAGACGAACTCGAAAAACTTATATCAAAGGACGGTCAATAATATGAAAATTTACAATACGCTTTCGGGATCGAAAGAGGAATTTATTCCGAGAAACGGCAACGACGTCAAGATGTACGCTTGCGGTATAACCGTTTCGGGCGAGGCGCATATAGGGCACACGTATCAGGCGCTTATCTACGACATTATCAGAAAATTTCTCGTAAAAAAGGGCTATAACGTTACCTATGCGAGAAATTACACCGACGTCGACGACAAAATTATCGCAAAATCAAACGAAACGGGTATTCCGGCGGACGAATACGCCGAGATGATGATCAAGAAAATCGACGAGGTCATGGCGGAAATGGAAGTGGGCGAGCCGGATATCTGGCTTAAAGCCACTATGAATATCGACAATATCATAGATTTCGTTTCAAAGCTCATTGAAAAGGGACACGCCTACCCCACCAAAAACGGCGACGTTTATTTCTCCGTGGAATCTTTCCCCGCTTACGGCAGGCTTTCGCACAGAAACTTGGAGGACGCTTTGAACGGCGTGAGAATAGACAACGACGAGGAAAAGCGCAACCCGCTTGACTTTGCTCTCTGGAAAAGCGCCAAGGAAGGCGAGCCGTTTTGGGTTTCGCCGTGGGGCAAGGGAAGACCCGGCTGGCATATCGAATGTTCGGCAATGAACAGAAAGGCGTTCGGCGAGCAGATAGATATTCACGGCGGCGGAAGGGATCTCATTTTCCCTCACCACGAAAACGAAATTGCGCAGACCGAAGCGCTTACCGGAAAGCAGTTCGTCAAATATTGGGTGCATAACGGGCTTATCAAGGTGAACGGGCAGAAAATGAGCAAGTCGCTCGGCAACAGCCTACTTATGAGAGATCTGTTGAAAGAATATTCAAACGAGGCGATAAAGTTCGCTCTTTTGCAGACCAACTACCGCAACGATATAAATATTACGCCCGACCTCTTCCCCATGGCGGAAAAGCACATTGCGGAGTTTTACAGGGCTTTCGTCGCCGCCGAGGACAAGGGCATTAAAATCGAGGGCGATTACCCCGAAATAGATCAAAAATTCGACGAGGCGCTTTCCGACGACTTCAATACGGCGCTCGCACTCTCCGATCTCTTCGCCTATTTCAAGAAAATTAAGGCGCTTACCCAATCGGGAGATAAGACGGCCGGGGAGATGCTTTCGCAGATAAAAAAGACTTATTCGCTCTTAGGTTTATTCACCAAGGACGCAAGGAAGTTCGTGCAAAATTACGACGCCGCCCACGCCGAGGAGATTCCCGCCGAGATAAAGGAGCTTGCCGACAAGATGCAGCAGGCGAGAAGCGTTAAAGATTATCAGACGGCGGACTCGCTCAGAGCCGAAATTATCGCCGCCGGGTATCAGGTCGCCGTGTCGAAAGAGGGCGTTTCTGTCAAAAAGGCGTGAAAAACAGTTTACTTTAAATTAAATATACTATATAATTGTGTTGGGAGAGTATTATGATAACATCAAAAGAATTGAGAAACGCATGGCTTAAATTTTACGAGGACAGAGGGCACCTCAATATCGGCGCCGTTTCGCTTATAGGCGACGGCACTACGGGCGTTATGTTCAACGTCGCCGGTATGCAGCCGCTCATGCCCTACCTTCTCGGCAAAAAGCACCCGTCCGGCAAAACGAGGCTCTGCAACGTTCAGGGCTGCGTAAGGACGGTCGATATAGACAGCGTCGGAGATCAGACTCATTTCACCTTCTTCGAGATGATGGGAAACTGGTCGCTCGGCGATTATTTCAAACAGGAAAAGACGAAGTGGTCTTACGAGCTTTTGACGGAAGTTTTCGGGCTTGACGGAAACGAGATCTGCTCGACGGTGTTCGAGGGCAATTCCGCCGCTCCGAGAGATGACGAAACGGCGGAGCTTTTAAAGAAAGTCGGCATTAAGCCCGAACACATTTTCTACCTTCCCAAAGAGGACAACTGGTGGGAACTCGAAGGCACGGTCGGCACGCCTTGCGGCCCCGATAACGAATGGTTTTACCCCAAGCACAACAAGCCGTGCGGACCTAATTGCGGACCCGCATGCGGCTGCGGTAGATACGTCGAAGTCGGCAACGACGTCTATATGCAATACAAAAAGACGGCGACGGGCTATGAGCCGCTCGCCAATAAAAACGTCGATACGGGCTTCGGATTGGACAGGCTTCTCGCATTTTTGAACGGCATTACCGACGGGTACAAGACGGACTTGTTCCTTCCCGTGATCAAATACCTCGAAGAGAAGTCGGGCAAGAGCTATGACGATGACGAAGAGGCGAGAAAGGCTATGAGGATAATCGCCGATCATATAAGGACTTCGACTATGCTCATCGGCGACGTCAACGGAATAGTTCCCTCGAACGTCGGTGCGGGATATATTTTGAGAAGGCTACTTAGGAGAGCTATCCGCTATGCCAGATCGCTCGGCGTAGAGCCTTCCGTACTCACGGATATTTCCAAAATCTTTATCGAGAAGATATACGACGAGGCGTATCCGCTACTTGTCGAAAAAGAAGATTACGTCGTTTCGGAAATCGCCAAGGAAACGGAGAAGTTCGAGGCTTCGCTCGCTACCGGGCTTAAAGAATTCAACAAGTGCATAGACGGCATAAAGAGGAAAAATCAGTTTATGTCCGAAAAGGACGCCTCTTACGTTCCCGAAACGGAGATAAGCGGCAAACAGGCGTTCAGACTTTACGATACTTTCGGTTTCCCGATAGAGCTTACCGAGGAAATGGCTGAAGAAGTCGGCTTTACCGTCGACGTAAAGGGCTTCGAGGCGGCTTTCAAGGAGCATCAGGAAATAAGCAAACAGCAGGGCACGTTCAAGGGCGGTCTTGCCGAACAGAACGAAGTTACCGCTCGCCTTCACTCGGCAACGCACCTTTTGAACGCCGCTTTAAAGTCGGTATTCAACGACAACGGAATAAATCAGAAAGGCTCCAACATAACGACCGAAAGGTTGCGTTTCGACTTCAATTTCCCGAGAAAGATCACTCCCGAAGAGCTTGCCGAGCTTGAAAAATGGGTAAACGACGCAATCGCCGCCAACGTCGAGATCACGATGGAAGAAATGTCCGTCGACGAGGCTAAGGCGCAGGGTGCGGTAGGCGTATTCAGCGATAAATACGGCGAAAAGGTCAAGGTCTACACCATGGGCAAGTACAGCAAGGAGATATGCGGCGGACCTCACGCTAAAACTACGGGCGAGCTTCACCACTTCAAGATAATCAAGGAAGAGGCTTCGTCTGCGGGGGTTAGAAGAATTAAGGCTATTTTAGATTGATTTTTAAGGGGTGTAATTATGAAATATTGTAAAAATTGCGGAACACAGCTCGAGGACGACGCCGTCTTTTGCGTAAACTGCGGTCAGAAACAAGTGGACGGCGACAACGTAAAGAGAGAGGGCGAAAACAATAACGGCGGTAATAATAACAATTATAATAATTATAGCGGCAATAACGGCTATAATAATTATAACGGCAATAACGGCAATTATAATTACGGCGGCGCAGATCCGTCTGACGCACCGAGCGTCGGTTTCGGCATTATAAGCGCATTGTGGTGGATAGTCGGCTTGATCTTATATTTCGTTTTCAAGGATAAGTATCCGCTAAGGGCTAAGTCGTGCCTAAAAGGAATTATTATAGGCATTATAATCGAAGTCGTGTTGGGTATTATCAGCGGTATCGTTATGGCGGCTTTCGGAATGTCCTTTTTCAGCTTTTTGGAAAGGTCGATGTATATAATATTATTGTAAGAAAGCGCCGCCGCCCGAAACGGGCGGCGGCGAATGTGTTTTAATATGTTTAAGCGCCCTATTCGTCGGTTATTCGACGAATAGGGCGCATTTTTAAGCCTTTTTACAGAATATCTTTTCGTAAGTGTTTTTTATTCTCAGGGGATAGCAAACGACTATTCCGAGTACGGCGCCCGTTACCGACATCGCTATTTGAAGCGGCAATTTCATCATTGCGTATTCCATTGTGGAATAGAAGAAAATTTTGCCGAGCGTGTAGCCGAGTACGGCTATTACCGCACCGACGGCGGCGGCTATTATCGAGGATAACAGCGGCTTGTTTTTAAAAGCATAATGAGAAATGAGCGAGATCGCCACGGCTTGAAGCCCCCTCGTAACGAGCGAAACGAACATCGCCGCAGGGTAAAAGAGTACGTCGCCCAAAAATGCGCCCACGCCGCACGCTATAAACGAGCTTACGGGGTCTAACAATATAGATGCGATTACAATGAGTACGTCGTTGAAATAGAAGTTGCCTATCGGGGTGGGAATTGTAAATATCCTCAGGCTCAAAACTATTTCGAGAGCCATAAACATTGCCGTTACGGCTATTTTTTTTGCCGCCGAGCCGTAAAATTGCTTATTCACGATAAAATCTCCTTGTCTTTTCGTCCATAATAGTATATAATATTTCTGAACATATTGAAATAATCAAAACAATATAATTTTATAAGACCAGATGAAAGCAAAATATTTATTATTGTACGAAAAAATCAAGAGAGAAATAGCTTCGGGGGCGTTTGCCGAGGGCAGAAAACTGCCGTCTAAGCGCACGCTTGCCGCCGACGAGGGCGTGAGCGTCATCACCGTCGAAAACGCCTATGCCCTTTTAGAGGAAGAGGGATATATCGAGGCGAGGGAGAGAAGGGGTTATTTCGCCGTGGGCGGAAATAATTTCAATCACTCGGAAACGGTTGAGATAAGGCACGAAAAACCGTTTGCCGTCGGGGAATATTTCCCCTTTTCGGTGTACGCAAAGACGACGAGAAAGGTGCTTTCCGATTACGGCGAGCGAACTCTATCCAAAAGTTCGCCGTTCGGGTGCGAGGAGCTTAGGCGTGCGATAGCTTCCTATCTTGCGAGAAGCAGAAACATTTTTGTCGACTATACACAAGTTTTCATAGGCTCCGGCTCGGAATACCTCTACGGGCTTATCGCTCAATTTTTCGGGCAAGGCAAGGTTTTCGGGGTGGAAGATCCGTCGTATGAAAAAATTTCGCTCGTGTATGGCGCAAACGGCGTTAAATGCGAAAAGTTAAAACTTTCCGCCGACGGGATAGGCAGTGAAGAGCTTTCTGATAGCGCAGCCGACGTTCTGCACATAACGTCGTATAAGAGCTATCCGAGCGGCGTTACGGCTTCGAGGGCGAAGAAAAAAGGATATGCCGAGTGGGCTGAGAAAAAGGGCGCATATATCGTCGAGGACGATTTCAGTTCGGAATTTCACCCGTCCGCAATGCCCGTTGAAACGGTGTTTTCGCTTTCGGACAGAGTTATCTATCTCAATACATTTTCAAAGACTGTTGCCCCGTCTTTGAGGGTAGGGTATATGGCGATGCCGAAAGATTTGGCGGAAGAGTTTTCAAAGAAGTTGGGGTTTTATTCGTGTACCGTGCCGCTGCTCGATCAGCTCGTTTTAGCCGAGCTTTTAAACGGCGGCGACTTCGAGCGGCATTTAAACCGTATAAGGCGAAAAATAAGAAGAGAAAGACAGATGTAAAAAATGGCGGCAAGCGATAATTTCGCTTGCCGCCCGTCGTTTGTCCTTTATTCTTCGGCGATGAAGAAACTGCCCGAATTTAAGGTCAATGTTTCGCCGTCGTATTCGGCATTGTTTGAGATAATCGACTTATAGCCGCTTATTTTGAGCTTGTATTGCCTTGCGGACGGGTTTATCGCAACGTATATCTTGCCGCTCACTTTTCCCCTTTCGTATTGCGTCGGATAGCCCGAAGAGATTACGTTCATGTCCTCGCCGTAAGATAAGGCTTTATATTTCTTGTGGATAGCAATGAGCTTCTTCAAAGTGTTTAAAAGCGAATTTTCGTCCTTTTGCTGTTCCTCGACGGTGTGCGCTTTTACCTTGTCTACGGGTAGGTATGGTCTTGTCTTTTCGCTGAAACCGAAATTTTTGCCCGTCGTCCACTGCATTGGCGTCCTTGCGCCAGTCCTTATAAAGCCGCCGTCACGATTTACGGAATAGTTGTGTTTTATGCCGATCTCGTCGCCGTAATATATCTGCGGAACGGCTTTCGTCGTCAAAATAAACGCATAGATACATTTTACAACGTCGTCGCTCTTTTGCTCGTGTATCCTCACCACGTCGTGGTAGCCGGTGGGAATGGAAAAGCCGCCTCTGTCGCCTGCGTGGTCGTATATTTCCTTTGCATAATCGAAAAAGCTTTTTGCCGAGCCTTCGCCGTCTGAATGGAAG
>CACXDQ010000248.1 GCA_902766475.1 uncultured Eubacteriales bacterium | reverse complement strand
CTGTATTAGTCAGACTTGCAAGTCATCGTCACCTGTACTCTCGGCTCATCTTTTCTGCGGGATAAAAGTGTCACCGTCTCCACATGTTTTGTCTGAGGGAACATATCCATCGGTTTTACGGATAAAATGTCGTATAGCGGAGTTTCGGGAACGGGGTTTTTGCCTATCGAGCCACCGCCGAGATCGGCAAGCGTGCCCGTTAAAAGTCCCAAATCTCTCGACAAAGTTTGCGGAGAACACGATATGTAAACTATTCTGTCGGGTAAACTCTCTTTTATTGCGTTTATAACCGCAACGTCAACGCCTTGACGGGGCGGATCGAGAATCAGAACGCACTTTGCGCCGCTCTCCTTTTCCCTTTTCAGAATATTAGGCAACACTTCCTCGCACGGGGCGCAGACGTTTTCCATCTTATCTTCCAAGGCGTTGTCCGCCTTCAATTTGTCGGCGATTTCGACCGCCTCTTTAACGATTTCGATGCCTATCGCCTTTTTTGCCGATTTCGCAAACATTGCGGTCAAAAGCCCCGCACCGCTGTATGCGTCGATAACGACGGTGTTTTCGTCAATCTCCGCCGCCGCAAACGCCTCTTTGTATATCAGAGATCTCATTCCGTCGTTCACCTGCATAAACGAGCGAGGTCCCATTTCGTAAATCACGCCCATCTCTTTACACTCATACTTTTCACTGCCGTAAACGAGAATGAACTCGTCGCCCAAAATGACGTTGTTATCGTTTTTATTGACGTTGATATAAAGGCTGAATTTTTCAAATAAGCCCTTGAATAAGTCGATAATCAGCTCTTTTTGAGGTAAACTTCTATCGGAGAGAACGAGTGTTATTATCGCACAGTCTTCCACGAAACGAATAACGAGATGTTTTAGTTTTCCGCTCTTTTTCTCCTCGTTATATGCGGTTATTCCGCTTTGAGAAATATACTTTTTCAAAGTTTCCACGATCTTGCCGAAAGCGCCCTTTTGAATGGGGCAATCTGTCGTTTCGACAATTCTATGGCTGTTCGGTGCGAAAAAGCCTATTTTGACGACACCGTTCTCTTCCCTTACGGGGAGTTGAAGTTTGTTTCTGTAATTATATTCTTCGGGGCTTTTCACGGCGGGCGGAACTTCGGTTTCGATAAATGCGACCTTAGAAAGACAATCTTTCACCGCTTTACCCTTAAATTTGAGCTGTTCTTTATACTTTAAATGTTGAAGTTGACAGCCGCCGCACTTGCCGAAAACGTGGCAACGGGGGCGAACACGCTCTTCGGCGGGCGTCAATATCTCGATAGCCTTTCCGAAAGCGATATTTCCCTTTACTTTCAAAACCTTATATTTTACCTTTTCTCCGACCAAAACAAAAGGGACGAAAACCGTAAAGTTTTCGTCTTTGATAATTCCTTCGCCGTTTGAGCCCAACCTTAAAACGACGCCTGTACGCTCTTCGTTTTTGACCATTTTAGCGACCTCTTTGTTACAGTTTCAATCTCTTGACAATTGCGTCTACCGAACGCTGAAAGTAAAACATCATAATATCATAGACAACGAACAGCAAACCGCCGCCGACGATGAGTGCCGGAACGGCAAACTTTTTCAACCATTCAATCTCTATGACGATAAAATCTTCAAAGAAAAAGTAGAGCGCAAGAAGGGTAAGAATAAACCAAATTTCCTTGATAAGTAAGCCTATATAACGATTAACGCCCTTTTCTTTGAAAAAGTAGTTGACGATGGGGTGAAGCCCGAAGAACGCCGCAAACGCTAAAAGCACTTCCCATCTGCCGCTTATGAAGATGAGCGATAAAAGCGATGTTGCGGCGTAAGAGATAAGCGCCGCCCACTTGCTCTTTTTGGCGAGTGGGAGCGTCATGCAGACGGAAGCTAAGAAAAGCCCCGAATAATCGAACATGGGGATAAATATCCCGACTATGAGAAAAATCACCGCAAAAGCCGACGATATGCCGGACAGAGCGACTAATTTTGCCTTGTCTTTCATATTATCTGCAACGGCAACAACAATTCAAAAGCATATTGCACAGCGCCATTTCGCAACAGAAATTAAGACAGCCGTCGCCGCCCATCTGACGATCCTCATAGTCCTCATAATTTTCGTTTGCGTAATTGTTCGCACCTGCGCCCGAGCCGCTTTTATCAGTAAAATTCTTTGACTTTTCGTCGTTTATCTGATTGTTGAGCTTGTTGTATGCTGTCTTGTACTTTTCGTTGTTTCCGTCCATCTCAATGGCTATTTCAAGCTGTTTTTTGCTCTCGTTATGCCATTTCTTCTTATAGAAAACGACAGATTGAAGGTAGTGCCATTCCGCATTGCGCTCGTTGAACTCGTCGAGAAGAT
>CACXDQ010000247.1 GCA_902766475.1 uncultured Eubacteriales bacterium | reverse complement strand
TTTGCATAACGGACATTTCCTGAAACCCCGCTATACACTCGGTCATAAGAGTATATAAAATCATAGGTGAAATTTGCGGAATGACTACGCTGAAAAATATTCTTCTTTCGCTTGCACCGTCTATTCTTGCCGCTTCTTTTAACGAGTTATCAACGTTTGCAAGGGCAGACTGGAATATTAATACATTTAAACCGGCACTCCACCATTTGATTATAAGAACCGACGGCATAAACCACTCTTTGGTAGTAGTAAAACCGATTTTTTCAAGTCCCAATGCCGAAAGCACAGAATTGAAAACACCATAGTTGGGTTCTAATATCCAGTTCCAAATAAGTGCAACCGCAACGCCGCCTATTATTGTAGGAATATAAAGTATTAGCCTTGCAATTTTTTTAAATGTTTTATTCACCGGCTTATTTAAAAGGTTTGCAATAAACAGCTGCGAAACCAAATTTATGGGAACGCTTAACAGAAAGTAAAGCGTATTTACTACCGCATCTTTAAACATCGGCAATCCGAATAACTTGACGTAGTTATCGAATCCGCACCATTGCAAGGTAGTAAGATCGTAGGAATGTAAATCGGTAAAGCTGACGAAAATCGTCAGCCCCAAGGGGAAAGCTGTAAAAGCGAGAAAGCCTATAAACGGTATTACCGCCATTAAAAAACCCTGTATTTTTTCTCCCCTATCTACAACCGCTTTTTTCTTTTTAAAGGAAGTTTGCTTGCTAAAGCCTGCTTTTGCGAGTAATTTCATAATCCAACCTTAATTACATTTTGTTAATTTTTACATTATCTGTGTATATTATGGCATTTTCTATAAACATATGCAATGTCCCACATTGACGTAGTATTGTACTGTATTGACATTTTATATAGTATTTGTTGCAATTACGTTAATTTTGTGATAAAATAGTCGTGAAATAATGTCAAGGATACCTATAAATTGTCTATGAATGAAAATCGTTTAACGATAGAACAATTATTTACCGATAATAAAAATGTTCATACTCAGATGATACTTAGCTATGAAGACCCCAAACTTCATAGCCATGAGTTTATTGAATTTTTTTACGTCTTGGACGGTCAATGTATCCATTATCTTGATGGTAAAGAACAAATCATTTCCTGCGGAGATGCTTTTATTTTAACGCCGAACAATTCTCACACGTTTCTGGCCATAGAAAAAACCTTTATGCATCGCGATATAATCATACAGCCCGAATATTTCAAAAAAATCTGTAATAATTATTCGCCCGATTTGTACGACAAATTTTACACGGGTAAACTAAGAACCTTTACCCTTTCCAATCACCAATTAAACCGCATTGAAGCTCTTGCCCAAAAGCTTACTTCAATTAAAGACAGCAACACCGCCGTTATAGACTGCGCAATCTGCACCTATATAATCAACGCTTTTCTTGAACACAGCTATAATATTTCATCTAATAAATATCCTGCGTGGATATCAAAGCTTTTATCGATATTGTCAGCTCCCGAAAACTTCAAAACCGATCAGCAGATAATAATCAACTCGTTTTCGTACAGTCAGGAACACGTTTGCCGTACGTTTAAAAAAATGATGGGAATGACAATAACCGACTATTTCAACGAACAAAAAATGAAATACGCATATTCCTTGCTAAGATCGTCGTCTTACTCGATAGAACAAATTTGCGAAAGAATTAATTTTAACAATACGTCTTATTTTTACAGACTCTTTAAAAAACATTTCGGCGTTACTCCTAAGGAAGTCACCAAGCAAAACGGAAGAAAATAATCAACCGTTTTGCTTTAACAGCAAAATAAAGCAACCGCCCTGTACGCTTCTTGCCTGAAAACCGCATTGCGCTCCGCTAACCGTATCGTACCAATCGCAAAACGGTACGCGGGAGGGTGAACTTATCAAAAATTCCGCAATCGGCGCAATAATTTTTTGCGCCTTTTTGTTATCTTCCGTCAAAGAAGCTACCCAGCAAAGCCAATCGCTTTTTGTGTAGCTTTTTCTGTTGTCCAACGGTACGCCGTACTTTTCAAGTTTTTCAAGATAAAAGCTTACCTCTCTTTCTTTGAATTCCTGCGGGAACAGTTTAAGCCCCAAGATACCGTCGAAAGCCAAATTATATTTGAGTGAAAACGACTCCTCTCCACAATCCCACGTTATGGGAGAATGCGCAAATTTATTTGAAAAATCTATTATTTCTTTAGCAAACT
>CACXDQ010000246.1 GCA_902766475.1 uncultured Eubacteriales bacterium | reverse complement strand
TTTTATTTCCAGAATGATTTAGCCTTTGAGTATGTGTACATCGACTTGAAGTAGTCTACCGCCGACATGGGGTTAGTCTGCACAAATGCGGTTATGGGCATCGTGTAAGTAGAGCTTGCCGCATAAGCGCCGCTTGCCGGCAACAAGTCTTTTCTGTTCTGTATATAGTTGGGATTGTAAGAAATCTCGTCGAATCCGTCCGCATTTTCTTTAAATACGGCAATGGACTTAGCGAACGGGCTTAAAACGCTCATATCTTTCTCGCTCATCTCGTATTTCAGAGCCTTTTGAGCGCCGGTTATCTGCGTGAACTCGACCAAAGCTCTGTCGGTACAAGCAAACTGAGCGAATTTGAGAGCGGCATTCTTAACGCCGTCTTTAAGCCCTGCCTTAACGCAGATAAAAGCCCTCATCGTGTCGGTATAAACGCTCTTCTGCCCTATCTTATCGGCGGTTGCCTTGGGAAGGGGCATCCACGAGAAGTTTCTGTTCTGCTTGCTGTAAGCCGAGTTTCTCTTAGCCATATTGTTGAAAACTTCGGTAGCTTCGGCTTCCCACCAAGGTCCGTCGACGAGCATTGCCATGGGCTTTTCGTCGGAGAACGTGGTGTTGGATTTGAGATAGGAGCTCTGTGCGTCCCAGTGAGTAAAGGAAGGTTTCATACCGTCTTTATTGTACCAACCGGTACCCGAAGTTACCATTTTACGGATAAATTCGAGAGCGTAGTATTTTCCTGCCTGACGGGAAAGCTCGTAGCCGTTGGCAAAAGTTATCGTAGTGGGCTCAGCGTCCAAAACGAATTTGCCGCTTTCGTCGATAGTTCCGAGGTCGGTAGCCACGCCGTCGAACGTGAGATTCAAAGACATCTGTTCAACGCCCTCGTAATCTGCCACCAACGTATCGTAGAGCTGATTGATATACGGCGTTGCGTACATACCCGACCAGCAGAACGGAATATCTCCCTGACCGTAGATCTCTTCGCAAAGATTGAAGAACTGGTCATAGGTCTGAGGAAGCCCGTCGTCGAACGTACCCTTCTTTCCGTCGGGACCGTAACCGAGTTCGACGCCCTCTCTGTCGAGGATAACGTCGCCGTTCACGTCGAGATAGTAACCTCTTTCGTCGAAGAGATCCCTATCGTAAGAAAGCCCCCAGCCTCCCTCATAGTGAGGTATGCCGTAAAAACCGCTTTCGCCGTTATTTAAACCGTAGAAATTTTTCTGAAGATCGGTCATCTTCTCGTATATGGTCTTGTCCTCGAATTCGCTTTTCCCGGTAACGATCGAAGTGAGGTCCTCCAAAGCGCCGAAAGCGGGGTTGCTCATCGCTCTGAAATCCATACCCTCGGTAAAGTAGATGTCGTACTGACCGTTCTTTACGTCGGTAGCCGAAAATTCTTTCATATCGCCTTCATGTTTTACCTGAACGCCGACTTTCCCCTCTTCAAAGGAATAATCTTTGAACTGTTCCTCAAAATCTCTCTCAAGCTTAGTGAGCCATGCGTCGCCGTAACCGGCTTTATAGTCCCAAATAAGGAGCTGAGTTTTACTGCTGTCGGCAGGCTCGTTATTTCCGCCGCCGTTGCCGCCACCGCCGCCGCAAGCCGTAACGCCGGTAAGCGCCGCAGCCGCTAAAACCGCACTTAAAGTTCTGAGTGATCTTTTTTTCATTTTTACCTCCTGAATCGGTTTTTCGCAAAACGTCCGAAAACCGATTATCACTTATCGTATTTATTATATCATGGTAGAATACGATTGTAAATATCAATAATAATCTTTATTTACGTTTTTCTATCATTTTTGCTTGCATTATTTTTGGAAAACGGTATAATAATATTGTAAGCCCAATCAAAACATATAATATAAAAACGTAAATTTTCGGGAGATGGACCTTTTATGAACGAGTGGATAGAATTTCACATTCAGGACAATGGATTTTCTCAATATCACGCTCACGAGCTCGGATATGAGTTTATCTTCGTGATTTCGGGATCGATAAAACAGAGGCTCAACGGAGAGGACACAATAATATCCGCCGGAAATCTGTGCCTTTTAAGACCTACGGATAAACATTCTTTGAAAAAGGAGACGGACGACGCATCGTACATTGCGCTGGGTATGCCGAGAGATAAAATCTCGAATCTTCTCGATTGGATGCCGAAAAGCGTAGAAGAAAACATGCTTAAAAACTATGTATCTTTCAAGCTTTCGCAAGCAAAAGCGCTTGAAATAATTCGCCTTACGAACAGCATTATCGTGTCTTCCAACGAGAGGAGCGATCAGTTGATAATGGTGCTTATCATGACGTTTTTCAGCGAACTTGTATTATATTATAATGATATAGGTTTCGACAAAAACCATCACCCGGGCGTACTCCAATTCATTCAGCTCACCGAATCTGCCGATAATCTATCTCTGCCAATGGAACAACTCATTGAAAAAACGGGCTATTCTTACCCGCATTTAAACAGATTGTTTTTAGAAGATATGGGCATAAGCGTAGGGAAATACTTGCAGTCGAAAAAGATAAACTACGCTAAATTTTTGCTGTCGAAATCGGACAAGCCGCTATGGTTCATTTCGGAATCTCTGGGTTTCAGCAACTACTCGCATTTTTCCGCATTTTTCAAGAATAATACGGGTATTTCCCCACTCACTTTCAGAAACGATTCGAGAGAATGACGACAAATATATTTAAGCCGCCGCCTAAAAAGGCGGCTTTTGTTTTATTTTTAAGCATAATTATGATAGAAAAACGTAAAAAGACGATAAAGAATAGTATTTACATACTTTTAAAGTGATGTTACAATATATTATGATAATGGGATATCGGGGATATGGTTTGTATTTAAAATCACGTCGTAAAATAGGCGTATGAACGTATTCCCCGTTTCGTTTTTTTAAAAACGTCGGGTACCTTGTGATGTGAAATTTTTATTAATTTCGTTCATAACGGTATTTCCGTCGATAATAAAAATCAGGAGGAAATTGTAATGAAAAAATTACTTGTCCTGTTGATGCTTATCGTCGCTATGACGATGACTTTTGCGGCCTGTCTCTCAAACGACGATGAAAGCAAGCAAGAGCCTTCGTCGCAGACGCAATCGGACGACGAGAGCCTATCTCAGTCAGACGACGAGAGCATCGACACACATGAACACAGTTTTACCGTTTTAAGGTATGATGAAAACGGACACTGGTACGAGTGCGAGTCCGGCGACGGCGCAAAACTCGAAGTTGTCCCTCATACCCTCTCTTACGGTAAAGACGCCGAGACGCACTATCTGGCTTGTTCGGAATGCGAATACGTCAGCGA
>CACXDQ010000245.1 GCA_902766475.1 uncultured Eubacteriales bacterium | reverse complement strand
GAAAAGGCATATTCCGACCTCATCACCGAATAATAATTTCTTACATTATATAAAAAGCTTCGAGCAAATTGCCCGAAGCTTTTTTTTGGGGCAAATATGATTAAAAGTATTTGCCCGAAAATTTTTATTAAATAATAACACATTTATGCTAAAAACGTTTGACAAGGGGATAAAAATATGTTATTATATATACGCTTAAAGCAGAAGTTACCCTTCTCGCCGTAAACAAAAGGTGAAACGGCGCATATTTTTAATGCTTTGATAAGGCTGTCTATGCCTTGTATGCGTTTTAATTATGTTCGGGTCGCTGCTTAGCGGGCCGTTTTTTTTAGATAAATTTTAAGGGGAAGGTAAACTACCATTAAAGATCAAATTCAAATCAATCAGGACATAAGGGATAAGGAAGTTCGTCTTATCGGGGCGGACGGGGCACAGCTCGGTATCGTAAGCTCTCAGGAAGCGTTAAGGCTTGCCGACGAGCAAGATTTAGATCTCGTGAAGATTGCGGCGAACGCAACCCCACCCGTATGCAAGATAATGGATTACGGCAAATATCGTTTCGAGATGCTCAAAAAGCAGAAAGAAGCCCAAAAAAATCAAAAGACAGTCGAGCTTAAAGAGATCAGATTGTCGATGACTATCGACGTGGGCGACTTGAACGTAAAAGCCAAACAAGCTCAGAAATTTTTATCGAGCGGCAACAAAGTTAAGGTTTCAATCAGGATGAGAGGCAGACAGAACGCTCACTCTTCACTCGGCGTAGACGTTATGAACAGATTTTTCGAGATGGTCGGAAGCGTCGCAACGATGGAGAAAAAGCCTATGTTCGAGGGCAGAAACATTTTAATGATACTCGCCCCCTCGAAATCCAACTGATATACGCAAAATTTAATTCGGAGGAGATCATCATGCCAAAAATGAAATCGCACAGCGGTGCTAAAAAGCGTTTTAAGCTTACGGCTACCGGCAAAGTCAAGAGGTACAGTCAGGGTAAGAGCCACATCCTTGCCAAGAAGGACACCAAGAGAAAAAGAAGACTCAGAACGGGAACTTACGTTTCCGAAACTCAGGAAAAGACCATCAAGAGCCTTATTCCTTACAAGGCATAATTTAGGAGGACTTGAACCATGCGTATTAAAAGAGGCGTAAACGCTATTAAAAAGCGTAGAAAAATATTAAAACTTTCCAAGGGATATTTCGGTGCTAAGAGCAAACTTTACAGAGTTGCGAGAGAAGCCGTTATGAAATCCCTTTCCTATGCTTACGTAGGAAGAAAGAACAAGAAGAGAGATTTCCGTAAACTCTGGATCGCAAGAATAAATGCGGGTTGCAGACTTAACGGTATGTCTTACAGCACGTTTATGCACGGCCTTAAACTTGCCGGTATCGATCTTAACAGAAAGGTGCTTGCAGATATGGCTGTAAACGACGCCGCCGGCTTCACCGCTTTGACGGAAGCCGCAAAAGCTCAACTCAACAAATAATCATGCAGGGGAGCTGTAACGTTTTGTAACAGCTCCTCTTTTTACATTATGGTCATAACGTCCAAAAGCAACAATACCGTAAAAAATATTTCGTCGCTAAAAGACAAGAAATTCCGCAACAAATACGGTCAATACGTCGTCGAAGGGCGCAAGATGGTGAGGGAAGCTTTGCTTTACGGCAAGCCCGTTTCCATCGTCGTCGGCACGGAAGAAGCATTAAGCGAGCTTTTAACCGATATCCCCGAAAACGTAGAGGTCTTGACGGTTACGGACGAAGTAATGAACTTTATGAGCGACGCCGTAACGCCGCAAGGCGTAATGGCGGTCATAACGAAGGAAAACTTCGACGGCAAATGCGCCGACAGCGTCTGCGTAATGCTCGACGGGGTGAGCGATCCGGGAAATATGGGCACAATTATCCGCACTGCTGCGGCAGTCGGGATAAAGAGATTGTATCTTGCAAACTGTTGCGACCCGTACTCGCCAAAAACCGTGCGCTCGTCTATGAGCGGAATATATTTTGTAGAGATAGTAGAGGGCGAAAGGCAAGAGATACTCGGGCTTTTAGAGGGCGTTCCGCTTATTGTCGCCGATATGGGCGGTCAGAACGTGTTTGAGTTCACGCCGCCGAAAGAGTATTGTCTTGTCGTCGGAAACGAAGCCAACGGCATAAGCGACGAGGTAAAGAAAAAAGCCGATAAAATTATCGGCATACCGATGGACGGAAAGGTGGAAAGCCTGAATGCGGCTGTTTCTTTTGCGGTGAGCATTTACGCTTTGACATACGGACCACATAAAACAATTTAAGGAGAGAAAACCATGTCAGGACATAGCAAATGGGCAAATATAAAAAATAAAAAAGCCAAGACGGACGCCGTAAAGGGTAAAATATTTACCAAGCTCGGCAGAGAGCTTGCGGTTGCCGCTAAGGGCAACCCCGATCCTTACACCAACAGCAAACTTGCCGACGCCATAGCTAAGGCGAAAGCCGCAAATATGCCCAATGACAACATAAAGAGGAGCATTGCGAAAGCGGCGGGCGAACTCAATGGCGTAAACTATGAAAACCTCACTTACGAGGGTTACGGAATAGGCGGAAGTGCGGTTATCGTTGCAACGCTTACAGATAATAAGAACAGAACGGGCGGCGACGTAAGGCACATTTTCGCAAAATTCGGCGGAAATATGGGAACGACCGGCTCAGTATCGTATATGTTTGAAAATAAGGGCGTCATCGTCGTTGAAAGAACTGTCGATTTAGACGAGGATACTATGATGGAAGTCGCTCTCGACGCAGGTGCAGAGGACGTGATAACCTCCGACGACGCATTCGAGATAAGGACGGCTCCGTCGGACTTCTCGTCGGTCAGAAAATACCTCGAAGAGAAGAATTATACCTTCCTCGAAGCGGAGGTAATGATGATACCTAACGACAAGGTAACGCTTGACGAACATCAGACCGAAACTTTCCGGAAGATGCTCGACGCATTTGAAGAGCACGACGACGTTCAGGAAGTTTACCACAACGTCGACCTTCCCGAAGAAGAGGAAGAGGACTGATAAAAAGTTTTTT
>CACXDQ010000244.1 GCA_902766475.1 uncultured Eubacteriales bacterium | reverse complement strand
TCCATTACGTCCTCGTAAAGACACTCTTCGGTCACACCGCAAGAGATTTGCTTATTGAAATAATACCCCGCCACGTCATCTTTGCCGAGAAAATAAAAATTTGCGCCAAGCCCGTTATACCCGTCGTAATAATACTTAGGTTTAGCCTTGTTTAAATATTTAAACCAATAGTAAATTGCAACCTCAAACAGCCGCATACTTGTGTAAGTGTCGGCTATCTGTGCGTAAATATCGAAGTCGTCGTCGATTTTTGCGGCATGATGAAGAATGGAAAGAGCGCCGACGTAATCGCCGCAATCTCGTCTGTCGTATGCCAGATTGCTTATTGTATAAGGATCTCTTTTATATTTTACAACTTTACTTTTCATTGCTGAATAATTTTTCCACGTCGTCTGATAAATAGACGTATTTTTTGTTGCAGAAATGGCAACATACTTCCACTTTGCCCTCCGTTTTAAGCGTTTGCAAAAGTTCGTCTTTGCCTATCGTAAGCAAAACGCCGTCGATATAATCTTTACTGCAATTACATTTGTATTCGGTATTGTATTCGGTAAAGGCATATTCTCCGAAATACTTGTCGCATATACCTTTTCCGCCGATATTTTCAAGCATTTCGCTTAAATTGGAAAACTGATTTATTATCTCTTCGGCTTTTGAAATACTCTCTTCCGAGCAGCCGGGCATAATCTGCAAAACAACGCCGCCCGCACCGAGGCATTTACCGTCCGTGCCGATAAGCACGCCGAGCGCCATTGCCGTAGGTTGCTGTTCACTGTAAGCGTAATATGCCGCAAAATCTTCGGCGATCTCACCGCTTACGAGGTGACAACGCCCAACGTAAGGCTCGCCTATGTCGGCAGTCCTCACGACCGTCATATACCCTTTGCCCACAAGCCCGCCGACGTCAAGCTTTCCGTTTTCTTTAAGCGGAAGATCGGCGGAAGGATTATCTATCATCCCCCTCACGTTAAGATTCGAGTCGCAAGCGGTAACAATATGACCGCCTATGCCGTCGCCGGAGATTGTAACGGAAAGTCTGTCGTCCTCATTTTTTAGCGTCGACCCCATAAACACAGTCGCAGTAAGCGTTCTGCCCAGAGCCGCCGCACATACCGGCGTGGGGTTATGATAATAAATAGCCTTGTTTACAATATCCGTCGTGTCGAGCACGCAGAGAGAAACCTCGTCGTTTAATATCAAAGTTTTATAAATTTTTCCCATAATTATCTCTTAATAGCAATAAAATTAAGCCTTTCCGTCTTGTCGTCTATTTCTTTTCCCAGATGGCCTTCAACCTCGGCAACTTCAAAACCGACTTTTTTCAAAGCGTCCGAAACGTCGTCGTATGTGTGTATAAATTGAACGTGTTTTTCGTCCTTTCTCACATATTTTTCGCCCGTTTTTGAAAAGAACGTCAGATCCATTTCTACCCTGTCGTCAAAAAGAGTATTGAACCAAAGATATGTAAGTTCCTCCCCGTCCTCGGCAAAAAGATTGTTTCCCAAAATATTTTTCAGCTTATATTCGGAAGAAATGTCGAACATCAACATTCCGCCCTTTACGAGGTTTTTATAAAAAGCCGTAAAGACGGAATGAAGTTTATCTTGTCTTATATAGTTCAACCCGTCATTTATCACAGTGATAAAACCGAGCTTGTTAAAGCTCTTGAACTTAGCCATATCGCAAAGATAATAATCGATTTTCAAGCCCTCGTTTACGGAGCGCTCTTTCGCTTCGTTGAGCATTACGGGCGATAAGTCGTAACCGCAAACGTCAAAGCCGTAAGTTTTTAACTTTCTCGTAAAGTAGCCCGTGCCGCAACCGACGTCGGCGCCTATCTTATTCGGCGCATATTTCAACACTTTTTCATAAACGTACTGCGACCATTCGGCATAGTCGCAGTACATCAAGCTCTCGTAAAAAGGAGCTAAAACGCTATATGAATCAAATTGAGCCATCAATTATTCTCCGAATCGGATTTTTTCTCCTCTTCAAGCAGATCCTCAAAAGTTTCGGGTTTTTTAGCCTCTGCGTCGGCGCTGTGCTCCTCTGCGTATTGATCGCTGTCACGTCGCATCGCTTCCTTTGTTTCTTCAAGTTTTTGAAGGTCTTTTCTGCTGAACGTTTCGGGCAATTCATAAAGCTCTACGTCATAGTCCGTAATAGGTTTGACGGGCTTGCTCGCAAACTTCGACTTCTCGATAATGAGGTCATCTCCGCCTTTGTCCTCGTCCGCTCCGACGGGCTTATATATACCTCTGTTCTTCTTTGCGCCCGGAACTTTATCGTTGACGTATTTATCGAATACCCATTGAGAATAGTTTGTCCAAATGAGCATAAAGAGCGAAACGCCCCATATGGCAACCATTACGACGCCTATCATAACGAGAAGGTTTACGCCGCTCATAATAAGCAAGAAAAATACTGACGCAAACGCCGCAAAAAATATATTTACGGGCAAAAGCGCAATGGTGAGAATAAAAGCATTTCTTATAAGATTGCGGAATTTGAGTTTGTACGTTACGCCGAGCGTTATCATGTACATCGTCATAACCGTTATAAAGCCCATAAGGATATACGATATGACCTGCATCGTTATAAGAAG
>CACXDQ010000243.1 GCA_902766475.1 uncultured Eubacteriales bacterium | reverse complement strand
CCCTCTCCCGCAAAGTTAGTCGGCGTATAGCCGCCCTCCGCCTTAGCGCCGTATCTCTGTTTGATACATTCCGCAATGGGGTGCGAAGAAAATTCTTCCGCAATGGCTGCGCACCTCAAAATTTCGTCCTCTCTTTCGGCGGGATAAATTTCCTTTACCGCAAAATTGCCCTTGGTGAGCGTGCCCGTCTTGTCGAACACGAACGTGTCCGCCTTTTCGAGCCGTTCGAGGAAATCGCTGCCCTTTACGAGTATTCCGTCCGCCGAAGCTCTGCCGATGCCGGCGAAAAACGACAGCGGTATCGAAATGACGAGAGCGCACGGACAGCTCACTACCAAAAAGCTGAGCGCCCTGTATATCCAAACCGACCATTCGCCCGTAAATATCGGCGGCAAAACCGCTAAAATCAAGGCTATACCGACGACGGAAGGCGTGTAATATCTCGCAAACTGCGTGATGAAGTTTTCGGCTTTCGCCTTTTTTGAAGCCGCATTTTCCACTAAATCCAGTATTTTTGCGGCTGTTGAATCGTAAAACTCTTTTTCTACTTCTATTTCTATCTGTGAAGTGAGGTTTACCGTTCCGCTCACTATCCCGTCGCCCTCGCTCACCTCTCTCGGAAGCGATTCGCCCGTCAATGCCTTGGTATCTATCGACGAACTGCCCTTAATAAGCTTTCCGTCGAGCGGTATTTTCTCGCCGGGGTTTACAACTATTATCTCCCCTACCGAAACTTCCGACGGATCTACCGTAATTATCTCGCCGTTCCTCTTTACGTTGGCATAGTCGGGGCGGATATCCATGAGCGACGAGATAGATTTCCTCGATTTGCCCGTCGCATATCTCTGGAAAAATTCGCCTATCTGATAGAACAAAAGCACGGCGCAAGCCTCGTCGAAACCGTCTGTGGAAAGACCGCTCACGCCCCTATAAATCGCAAGCCCGAACGCACCGAACGTTGCGACGACCATCAGGAAGTTTTCGTCTAAAAACTGTCCGCCGCCTATATTTCTCACGGCTTTATAAACTACGTCGTAACCGATTATGACGTACACGCAAAGATACAGCCCAAACGGCAATAGCCAACCTAAGCCCCCGCCGATAACGCCCGACAGATCTATTATCTTATCCGCCGTGAAAATTGCGGCGAAAAGGACGAGGGAAATTATTATCCTCGTTAAGTTTTTCTTTTCTCTTCTGCTCATAAACCCTCGATAATCAACTTATAGACCTACTTTCTTATAATGCGGCAGTCCGGCTCGACCTTTTTGCAGAGCTTTTCCGCCTTGTCCATTATCTCCTCGAACTTCTCGTCGTCGGCGTCTATCGTGAGCTTTTGAGTCATAAAGCTTACGCTCACTTCCCTCACGCCCTCGATGCCGGCGATAGCTCTCTCCATCTTTGCGGCGCAATTAGCGCAGTCTAAATCTTCAAGCTTAAATACCTTTTTCATAAATTTCTCCTCTTACTCGTTGACGTGTTCTATCGCCATTTTGAAAATTTGCTCTATATGGTCGTCCGCAAGCGAATAGAAAACTTCCTTGCCCGACTTCCTCGCCTTTACGAGCTTGCTCTGGCGAAGTATCCTCAGCTGATGAGATATAGCCGACTTCGTCATATTGAGCAGTGCGCTTATATCGCAAACGCACATCTCGCTTTCAAAAAGCGCCGTCAGAATATTCGTCCTCGTGCTGTCGCCGAAAACCTTGAAAAGCTCCGCAACATCATATAGCGTGTCCTCGCTCGGCATTATCTTCTTCACCTCGTCGACGAGCTTTCTGTGCGTGTGGTTACATTCGCATATCTCGACTTCTCCGACCATATTTCACCTCCGAATATATTAAACGGTTG
This sequence comes from uncultured Eubacteriales bacterium, assembly GCA_902766475.1. GTDB lineage: Bacteria > Bacillota > Clostridia > Christensenellales > Borkfalkiaceae > UBA10281. Next base: position 742 of record CACXDQ010000243.1, on the reverse strand, counting down.
AATAATTGTTCAACTGTTTTTATTATACACCCCTTTTATATATATGTCAAGCCGAAAAGCTGTTTTTCTCAAAAAAAATTTTTTAAATATTTGTCGAAACGCCTTTAAAACGTTTGACATATACAATATATAGATATATAATATATCTCGTTGTTTTTGGTTTAGTTTTATTAAACTTGCCGTTTAAATTTGCTAAATCTTGTAAACTCGAAGTTTATTTTGCCTAAATCTTGTAAACTTTGAGTTTAGTATTATTGTAAAGAGGGGTAAAGATGGAACTCGGCAATAAGATAAAGGCGTTGAGGCTTCAAAGCGACCTCACGCAGGAAGAGCTTGCGGACAGATGCGAACTCACTAAGGGCTATATAAGTCAGCTTGAAAACGACCTTACAAGCCCGTCTATAGCGACGCTCGTCGATATTCTGTCGGCGCTCGGCACCAATCTTAAAGACTTTTTCTCCGACGAAGTGGAAGAGAAAGTAGTTTTTAAGGAAGAGGACTTTTTCGAGAAAGATTCGGGGGCGTTCAAGATAAGCTGGCTCGTCAACAATGCGCAGAAAAACAGTATGGAGCCTATCATGGTAGAACTGATGCCCACAAAGCGCACCGAGGCGGACGTTCCGCACGAGGGCGAGGAATTCGGTTACGTCCTCTCCGGGTCGATAATAATTCACCTCGGCAATAAAAAGTATCGCTGTAACAAGGGCGAAAGCTTTTATTACGTTTCGTCTAAATCGCACTT
>CACXDQ010000242.1 GCA_902766475.1 uncultured Eubacteriales bacterium | reverse complement strand
AGTCGGCAAACTCGAAAAACACAACGAAAATTTTGTTTTTCAAAAATTAAATATAAGCGAAGAGTATAATTTTACGAAATTAGAACAGAAATAGATAGAATTGTGTTTCTGTCGTTTTTTACAATGTTCTAATTCGTATCTACCATTTTCTTGTTGAAAATTATTTATTCTTCGAATTTTGTTGTGAAAAGAGTTTGCCGACTTTATGCGATGGGCGCACATTCTATATGTGCCGTTCTCGTATGAGGGCGGCATTTTTTTATTGGCGAAAAGGAAGGGCGGATATGATGGGTAAAGTCGGTTTTATAGGACACAGAGAAGCGTTCGGTTTGGACACGGCGGCGTTGAGATCGACCGTCGAAGAACTGATAGGCGAGGGATATAAAGAGTTTATCGTGGGTACGCACGGCGTTTTTGACTCCGAGGCTTTACGCGCATGTAAAGAGGCGAAGGAAAGGCACCCGTATATCGAGGTGGAAGTGGTTTTGACAAGCCTTAACAAATTAAAGAGAAGCGAGTTCGGTTATAATTATTATGAAGACCTCAATACCAAAATGTACGAGATCGAGAACGAGCATTTCAAAAGAAAAATTATCGTCAGCAACAGATATATGATAGACGAATGCGACGTTATCGTCTGTTACGTGTATAGGAGCTGTTGGCACAGCGGAGCGGCTTTGGCGTACAGATACGCCGAAAAAACGGGGAAGAGAATAATCAATTTATACAAGAGATAAGCCTTTGTAGTTTTTCGCTGTGATGCCGTAATTTTTAAAAAAGGTGGGGCTATAAGTCAATTAAATGCGTTTTTACGGCTTTTCTAAGAAATAAATATGAAGAAAAACCCGTCGGGGCGTTTCGCCCCGACGGGAAGTTTTTATCGTTTTTTAAGAAAACATATTGAGGCGCATGAGGTGAGATAAGTGTTCGAGGGCGGCTATGCCTCCGATGCTGTTCCCCTTTTTGTTGAGAGCCGGGCCGAACGTGCCGACGCCCATTTCGGCGGCGCTCGCAACTATGCCTCCGCCCACGCCGCTTTTAGACGGTATGCCGACAAGTACGCCGTATTCGCCGGACTCGTCATACATTCCGCAAGTGAACATAAGGCTTCGTATCGTCCTTATATATCCGGGGTGAATGAGGTGCTTGCCCGTCAACGGGTTTTGCCCTCTGTTTGTGAGTATTAAGCCGAGATTTGCAAGCGATTCGGCGTTCACGTTCAAAGAACACATTTTAAAATACATATCGAGCGTCTTTTCCGGCTCGCCCTGCAAAACGCCCTTACTTTTCAAAAGATAGACGATAGCTCTGTTTCTGTCGCCCGTAAGGCTCTCGGAATTGTAGACTTCTTCGTTTAAATATATTCCGTCGTCCATGCAAAAAGCCTTGGCAAACGATAGAAGTTCGTCGAAGCTTAAAACGTTGGTGAGCATACTCATTACCTGAATCGCTCCGGCGTTTATCATGGGGTTAAAGGGGAGATCGCTCACTGTGTCGAGCTTCAAAATGGAATTGAAAGCGTCGCCCGAAGGCTCTAACATAACGTGAGAAAAGGTTTCACGAAAGCCGAGGTATTTGAGCGAGGCGGCTAAGTTTATCACCTTGCTGATACTCTGTATCGAAAACCTCTTTTGGGTTTCGCCTATCGCAATAGTTTCGCCCGCCCTTGTCTTTATGCAAATTCCGAAGTCGTCGGGGTTTGCTTTGGCAAGTTCCGGGATATAGTCCGCAACCTTGCCCGATTTTGCGGCTTCAACGCCGTTTGCGTAAGCCTCGTCGACAATGCGTTTGCGTTCCTTTTCGTCCGAAAGGTCGATTTTGGGTTGTTCGTAAGTAAAATACATAAGTTTACCTCTCCGTCAATCGAGCGGCAATATTTTTTCGTACAAAAATTTAGCGAACTCGCAGCTCGAATATGCGGCGAAACGCTGATAGTCGTCCGATTTCCGACTGTCGGCAAAATCGCATACGCTCTTTACTATTATAGGTGTGGGCTTTGGGTCGCTCGCATGGTTTGCGGCATACACCACGGCGTAAGATTCCATATCAAGCCCGGCGGTATGGCGGTATTGGGTGTAGACCTGTTTTTCGAGAAGCTCACGGCTTGCAACGACAGTGCTTCCGCAAGCCATAGGTCCAATGTAGACGTGGCACGGGTTTTCTTCGGACGCCGCCGCTTTTCTTAAATACGGAATTATCTCTTCGGGTATCTTTTCCGAACTTGAACGGGGCAGAAAACCGAGATTGCCGTAAACTATTTCCGCCTTGTCGGGGCTTACGAATTTCCCGGCGGAATAATTCCAGACGATATCGGGAACGATCACGTCGCCGTACATCTGCTCCTCAAATTCCGCTTGGACGACCCCTGCGGCGATGCCGACCATTATGAGATACCTCGGGCGAAATGTGTAAATGACCTTCATTGCCGTTGCCGCAGCCGCCGTCATGCCCATTTCGCT
>CACXDQ010000241.1 GCA_902766475.1 uncultured Eubacteriales bacterium | reverse complement strand
TGCGGTGAGTGCGTGCGCATTCTCCGTCGGGGCTATCCCCAAGGCGGGAAATGCCGAAGTTACCGCCGAGGCAAAGGAAAACGACATCATGGACGAATTTTTGATTTCAAGCTGGCTTAGCTATTACGGCACGAACGTAAAGTCTTACGCCGAACAGACAAAAGAGCTTGCGGAGGCGGGGCTTAATTTCCAATGGCACGCCGCTTTCGCCGCTGCCTGTCCCCCTAAGGGAGAGTCTGACGTCCCCGATTACGAGGGGATAGAGCAACTCTATTCACAGTACGGCATAAAGTATCTCTACGATACAACGAAGAACAAATTTGATGCCGATTTAATGGAGAATCTCGATAATTGTATAGGCTATTACATCAAAGACGAGCCTTCCGCCGCCCAGTTTCAGGCGACGAAAGAGGCGTATTTAGATTATCTTGAAAAAGATCCGTCGAGGAGACCTTTCGTAAACCTTTATCCGAGCTATGCCGGAACGACGGCGCTCGGCGGCACTTATGCCGATTACGTCAATAACTGGATAGATACTATCGGCGCCGACAATATGGAATACCTCTATTACGACCACTATCCGTTCACCGCAACGGAAACGGTGCGTTCCACCTACTTTTCGGATATGGAAACGATAAGAAAGGCGGCTTACGTCAACGGCAAGATAAAGACGGGCGGCTTTTCGCAGACCGGCTGGTGGTCGGGTATGAGAAAGCCCAACGAGGACGAACTTCGTTGGAATCTCAACACCTTAGTCGCATACGGTTTCAAGAGCATATCGCACTTCTGTTGGGTTTCGCCCAAGCGTGTGTCTTTGGAGGACGGCGGCGAGGATATGAGAGACCATATCATCGACGAGGACGGCAACAAGACCGAAATTTTCGATGCGATGGTAAACCATAACTGGGAACTCCGTCAGCTCGGCCCTCTTCTCATGGGCATAGATTGCGCACACGCCTATCACAGCGGTGCGGAAATTCCGCAGGGTGCGGAAGCTCTTCCCAAAAGTTTCCCCATTCAGCCGGAAGATAAAAATTCAAACTATATAATCAGCTTGTTCTATTCAAAAGACGGAAACGACAAGTACGTCATGATAATGAACAATTCCACCGACAATAGAAGGTCGGGCGCTTTCACGGTAGACGCATCTTCGGGTATAAAGTCGTTTACGAAATATTCGACGACGATAGATCCCGAAAATCTTCCGGATTATAAAGACGTCAAAAATACGCTCGGCTCTTTAAAAACGGAAGAAGTGAGCGTTTCGGGCGGCCGCATCACTGAGGAATTTTTGCCGGGCGAGGTTAAAATTTACAAGATAAACGGCGACGACGTGATCATAAACGAGGGCGTTTCCACTCCCGAAATAGCCCTTCAAAGCGGAACGTATATAGGCGGTATCAAGGTCGCTATACGTTCGGCGCAGGCAAACGCCAAAATTTATTACACTACCGACGGCAGCTTCCCGAGAGTGGATAAAAGCGGCAATCCCTTCGGCACGACGTCGATCTATACGGGGCCGTTCGACCTCGGCGAGGACGGGGAATGGAAGTATTACGGCGTAAGGGCGGCTTCCGTTATCGGGGGAGAATATTCGCAATTAGCCGAGGCGGACTACTTCATTTCCGACGGCGATAGAAACGTTTCGCTCGGAAAGCCCGTTGAATTTTACGATAAGGCGTTTAAAAACACAATTTCCGTGGACAGCGAAGCGAAGGAAAACGCAAGCGGCGCAGTCGTTACGGACGGGGCGCACGATCCTTTCACCGAAGTGTTCACGAAGAAAGACCAAAACGGCAACAACACGATAAACGGCTGGGCGGTAGTAGACCTCGGAAATGTTACGTCCGTAAACAAAATCGTAACTTCGTTCTGGTGCAACTGGGAATTTGACGACGTAATTATTCAGACTTCTACCGATATGTCGACTTGGCAGACGGTATTCAACAACGATGCCGACGGCTCGATGGCGGCGGTAACGAACGAGGTAGGTAAAGACGGCAAATACGTCGACGAGATGTATTCGGGACAGATATTTACGTTCGAGCCGAGAGCCGTCAGATATATAAGGGCATATAACGTCGGTATGGGTGCGGGCATATTGAACGGAAAGAGTATTTGGCAGGAGATCTCCGCATTCAGCGGCTTTGAAGTCGGAGAAAACGCCGAAGAGCTTTTGACAAATTACCCCGACCTCTCCTCGTGGACCGTTCTCGGCGGCTCCGAATGGTCGCTAAGCGGCGGCGTTATGTCCGTTTCGGGCACGGGCGACTGGAACAGGGCAATGGTATTCAACCAAAAGAAATACAAGAATTTCATTGTAGAAGGCACGTTCTCGATGACCGACGTAACGGCGGGGCTCGTCGGCTTCCAACTCTATAAAACCACCCCCGATGGCATTTTGAACGGAAATAACGGCTACGTCGTGTTTATCGAAAACGGCGGCAGAGTGGGCGCTTACGACGGCGTAAACGGCGGTTATATGGAATTCGGAGATCTGAACGTAAAGGCGTTGAATTTCACCCCCGACGAATTCACGTTCAGGGTAACGAGCATAAACGATCTTCTCACGATCACCGTAAACGGCGTTCCCGCATATTCGACGAGAAACGCAAGGGCGGATATGGACGCAGGTTATATTGCCGTTCACGCAGGATCTATCGGTATTACAGTCAGAAATGTGTGGATAATGGGCTTAGACGGCGACAACAATATCTCCGCAACGAACTTTGAAGATTGCCTTTACGAGCAGTCGGAAAAGGTCGAAAGGGCGGTGAAACTTCTCGATGAAAAGAGCGTGGCGATAGCGGCGCTTCCAAAAGAAGTAACGTTCACGACGGCGGCTAAAAAACAGATAAGCGTTCCCGTTCTCTCGTGGGTATGTGAAGATTACGTCAGGACGAGCGCCGGTTGGAACACTTTCACGGCAACCCTCGACGAGAGCGGTTTAAACGGAATTGTAAATCTGTTCTCTCTTAACGCAACAGCTAAGGTGTGGGTTTCCGAGGGCTTCGACGGAACTACTCTTCAAAAGTATATCGACATCGTGGAGGGGTTGGATCCTTACGATTTCACGTCCGAAAGCTGGCACGAGGTCGAACAGAAATACCGGACGGCTGTCGAGATAATAAACGATCCGTTTACCGTTCAGAATTCAGTAAACGTTGCGTCGTGGCAATTATACGAAGCCATAAACGCACTTGTGAACGTAAATCAGGACAAGAGCGCATTGACGGAACTTCTCGCTACTTGCGATTACGAGGAAGATAAGTACACCGAAGTGTCGTTTGCAAATTACGAGAGGTATTTGCAGGCGGCGAGAGAGGTCGAAAAGAGCAATATCGCTTCGCAAACCGAGATCGACCAAGCTGCCATAGATCTCCGTTCGGCTATTTCGAAACTCGTCGCATTTTACGACAAAACGGACTTGGCGGCGGCGGTCGAGAGGGCAAAGGGCATTGACGGAACGATTTATACTGAGGAAAGCTATGCCAAACTCACGGCGGCAATAGCGCAGGCGGAGAAAGTTCTCGCAATGGAAAACGTTACCGTTACGGTAGGCGAACTTGCCGAAAACGACCTTAAAAAGGCGGAGGACGGATTGAAACGCATAGGCGACGAAAGTGCGGAAAGCGACGGTAAAGAAAGCTCGTCGACCGGCAAGAAGAAAGGTTGCGGCGGCATGGCAAGCGGCTGTGCGGCTTTGGCGTCGCTCGGGGCGGCGGCGATAGTCGCTCTCAAAAAGCGCAAGAAACGTTAATACAGGCTTTATAAGGTTAAAGTAAAAGCATAAAACGGGCGGGCGGAAGAAATTTTTCTTCCGCCCGCCCGTTTTTCTTTATATGGTAATAGAAATGGATACTTTTATTGGAAGTTTCATATTATACCCGAAAAGAAATATAAAGTCAATTATCTACTGAAAATTTTTGTAGAAAACTATATTTTTTTTGATTTTAAGGAGTGGGAGTTTTTCTCTGCGTTTAAAATAGCAATCTCGTATTGATATTACAATAAAATTACATTGACTTATGTCTTGTGAGGCAGTATAATGTTAAAAAAATGGGGATAGTTTATGTTAAACAATGCTTGACAAAAGACCTTAAAAATTGTAAACTTTAATAAATTAGCTAAGGCTATGGAGCGGATAGAGATATATTGACCATGCCGTTATACGAAGTGTTTCTTCTTGTCGAAGATTTAATAAACGATTTTGATTTAATTTAAAAGAGGGGTAAATTTAAAACCGCAATGAGTAAATTCGGGCATTATCAACCGGAAGCCGATACTGCAAGCAAAATTTATATTAAACAAGATCCGAAATTGGCGGACGTAGGGCATTTTCACGAGGCTGTTGAAATAGTTGCCGTTTTGGAAGGTGAGATCGAGGCTTTTCATATGGATAAAAGTATTAGACTAAGTGAAGGGGAAATTTTCTTTGCCGACAGTTTTGAGTGTCATTATTATCGTAAGATCTCTGACGAAATCAAAGCGATAATCATAGTTTTGAGCAACGATTATTTGCGGGTTTACAGAGATATGTATGCCGATAAAAAGTTGCCAAGCCATCTTAACGATATTGAAAAAAACAAAAGCGTAATACGATTTATGGAAGGCTGGCTAAATGACAATACCAATGATTTTATGCTGAACATAGGGTATAGCAATATCGTGTTGT
>CACXDQ010000240.1 GCA_902766475.1 uncultured Eubacteriales bacterium | reverse complement strand
GCTCAGAATGACAGTAGGGGCTAAGCGTTGGGGAAAATGTTTAATGAGGAATGCGTAATTGACAAACACGTCGATAAAATCGTCGTGATTTTGACCCTGAGCGACCGTAAAGTGGCGTCAATATTTGCCTTCGCAAACATTGACAGAGTGACAAAAACGGTAAGCTTTGAGGTCTTTTTTAATTTCCGGAAACACAGCATAACGCCGCCTATAAGCCTTTTAACTTGCTAAAAGGTTCAGAAACGAGCTATGCAAGGCTCGCAAGGTTGAAAAAAATCATTTTAACTTGTTAAAATGTTTAGAGGCAAGTTAGGCAAGTTGAAAAAAATCATTTTAACTTGCTAAAAGGTTCAGAAACGAGCTATGCAAGGCTCGCAAGGTTGAAAAAAATCATTTTAACTTGTTAAAAAGTTTAGAGGCAAGTTAGGCAAGTTGAAAAAATCATTTTAACTTGCTAAAAGGTTTAGAAACGAGTCAGACGAGGCGCACGAGAATTTTGGCAGGGGGTGACCTCATTATTTTAACTTGTTAAAAAGTTTAGAGGCAAGTTAGGCAAGGCTCGGTAATTAAAAAAGGACGAGATAGACCTCATTGGTCATTAAGGCTCGCAAGGTTAAAAAAATCATTTTAACTTGCTAAAAGGTTCAGAAACGAGCTATGCAAGGCTCGCAAGGTTGAAAAGGACGAGATAGACCTTGTTGGTCATCGAGGTCTTTTCGACCTTGCAGAAACGCAGCAGAGCGAAGTTTATCAACCTTTTAGCCGCCTATTTGAGATTTCAACCCATACCCCCTTACCACTTGTAAAAGCTCATTCATCAGTTCTTGGGAGGGGGGCTCGATATGCTTTAAGGAATAATCACGACCGAGCCCGGCGTACTTGTCGCTGCCGATACGGTGATAGGGTAAAATATGCATTTCCTCAACGCCGGGAAGGGATGCGGCAAACTTTGCGATTGCGCCGATCTCCTCTTTCGTCGCATTGAACGTAGGAATAACGGGCGTGCGGATAATGAGCCGAGTACCCTTATATTCCGCAATTTTCCTTGCGTTTTCCAAAATCTTCTCGTTTGGCTGAGAAGTGAAAAGTTTATGTTTTGCGCTGTCGATATGTTTGATATCCATGAGGTAGAGGTCGAGAAAGGGCAAATACCGCTCTATCACCGAGAAATCGGCAAAACCGGTCGATTCCATCGCCGTGTTTATGGCAATGTCCTTTGCGCCTTCCAAAAGCCCCGTCGCAAAGTCGGGTTGAAGGAGAGATTCGCCGCCCGAGAGAGTCATTCCCCCTCCCGAACGCTTATAATACACTCTGTCCTTTTCGACTTCTTCGAGAACTTCTTCCACCGTGACGTCTTTGCCGACGATCTTCGTTTTGCCGGCGAGCGTCATCTCTTCCACGGCGTGGCTTTGAGATTCTGGGTTGCAACACCACTTACAGCGAAGCGGGCAACCTTTGAGGAACACGATAGTTCTTATCCCCGGTCCGTCGTGGACGGAAAACCTCTGAATATCGAATATTCTACCCGTGCGAGATAGATAATCGTTCATTAAAAACCACCTTGTTCCGTTCTCTTGATAATATCTTCCTGCAAAGACCTCGAAAGCGTCGTAAACAATGCCGAATATCCGGCGACTCTGACGACGAGAGATCTGTATTTATCGGGATTTTTCTGAGCGTCCCTCAGCGTTTCACGGCTGACGACGTTGAATTGCATATGGCTGCCCTTTCTGTCGAAATAACCTTGAACGAGCGACACGAAGTTTTCAAGCCCGCTCTTGCCGGCGAGCGCCGTCGGGTGGAATTTCATATTGTAGAGAGTGCCGTTCGAGGCGATGAAATGGTCGAGCGAAGAAACGGAATTTGCCGCCGCCGTCGGACCTTTCTTATCTCTGCCCGCCGCCGGCGAAACGCCGTCCGCAACGGGGGTATATGCGAGCCTGCCGTCGGGGGTAGCGCCCGTCTGCGCACCGAGAGGAACGTTTGCGGAAACGGGATAGAGTCCCGCTTGATACCTTCCGCCCCTCGGGTTTCGGAATTTCTCCACTTGCTTTGTATAGATATACGCTATCTCACGAGCGAAGAGGTCAACTTCCCTTACGTCGTTGCCGAATTTGGGAAGCTCGTCTATAGCCACAAGCATCTCGTCGTATTTAGCCTTTTTGTCCTCGGAGCAAGTGTTTTTGGTAATCGTCGCAAAAATAGTTTTTATCTCGTCCTCACCGACTTGTCTGCCCGATTTAGCGAGCTGTTTTGCGACCTCGACGGTAAGTTTTTGGGCGTGATGTTCGTCCATATCCTTGCCGAAATTGTCTTGAAGCGCCTCTTTGAAATCTTCCAAAGTGTATTTATTCTGCTCGAAAACGAGCGTTTTTACCGCCCACATAGAGTCCGCCATATTGGCGATGCCGAAGCCCTGCGGACCGGTGAAATTGTACACTGCGCCGCCTTCCTGAACGCTCTTTCCACGTTTCATACAGTCGTCTACCATGGACGAGAGGAAGGGAAGGGGGCATCTCTCGGCGTGCGCAACGTCAATTGCGTTGTCGGCGTTTACGAGAAGGGACACAAAATAGTCCGACTGAGCTTTGTAAGCCGCATAGAACTCGTCGAACGAAGCCATTTTTGCGACGTCGCCCGTCTCTAAGCCCACCTTTTCGCCGTCCTCGACGCCGTTTTTGAATACCATTTCGAGCGGACGGCACATATTGTAGAATGCGGCGTCGTGCCAGCCGTCGGTCTTGGCGGCTTTCTGCGGCTCGACGCAGCCGATAATGTTGTAATCTCTCGCCTCTTCGAGCGACAAGCCCCTCGACATGAGCGCCGGAATAATTACCTCGTCGTTATAATAAGCCGGGAAGCCTATGCCCGTGCGGGTAAGCTCGGCAGCCCTTATCAAAAATTCGTGAGGAGAGCCGTTCCAAACCCTTACCGAGAAGGACGGCTGGGGCAAAAAGACGTGTTCGGTGGCGTTGATCGTCATAAACGAGAGGTCGTTAGTGGCGTCCTCGCCGTAGATGTCCTGACCGCCGGCAATGAGATTCTGGAAAAGGCTGTAACCGGCAAAGCCCTCCGCCGAAGCGGCGTCACGGCACTTATTGAGGTCGTTGAGTTTTACCCAAACGCAATCTATAAGTTCCTGAGCGTATTCCCTCGTCATGCCCTCTTGCATCGATTTGAGGTAATAGGGGTACATATACTGGTCGAATCTTCCGGGCGAAATGGAGTGTCCGCTCGATTCCGTCTGAATGAGCATCTGCACGAACCAGAAGCTCTGACAAGCTTCCTCGAAGTTTCTTGCGCCGAATTCGGGCACTCTCTCGCAATTTGCGGCAATCTTTTCAAGCTCTTTTCTGCGTGCGGGATCGTTTTCCTTTTTAGCAAGCTCTCTTGCGAGCGAAGAATATCTCTTCGCATACCTTATCGCCGCCTCGCACGAGATTATCACGGCATCTAAAAACGCACTCTTTTTACAATAATTTGCGTCGGAGACCTTCATCGTCGAAAGCTCTTCTTTCGCCTCTTCGATAATTCCGGCGTAGCCCTTTTCGAGTACCTTGACGTAATCGACCGTGATATGACCTATACCGTTATAGAAATAGTTGCCGGGGGTGAACATATTGTGTTTCATCGCCATGAGCGTTTCGGGCGTCATGTAAGCGGTGGCAAGCTCGCTCGTCGTCTTGCCTTTCCAATATTTATAGACCTCGTGAAGAATTTTTTTGTTTTCGTCGGAGATGTAGAACGGATCGGCGGTCCTCGTCGCAACGGTGTCGAACTCGGCCTCGAGCCACTCGAAAGAATATTCGGGGAAAACCTGACAGCTCCTCGGTTTTTTCGTTGCCGAGCCGACGATAAGCTCGCCGTCCCTTATGGTAATGGGGATATTGTCCAGAATGTAAGCGAAAGCCTTAGCCCTTCTCGTAATGATGGGCTGACCTTCGGTATCCATATACGATTTAGTCAAAAGCACCGCTCTGTCTGACTCGATCTGCGGCATCTCCTTAAAGAGATCCTCTTTGAGCCTGTCTATCCTCGGGCTTTTCGCTATTTTTTCGGAATAAAATTTTGCCATATTTACCTCCGAGGCTGTTTTAAAATAATAATATTTGTCGGCACAGCCTTCACGCCGTTATATTCTATATCTATTATATAATAATCTCTCCGATTTGTCAATGAATTTTTTGTTTTTTGTTGTTTTTATAAAAAATTCATTAAACCCCGTTTTTTATTCATAAACCCTTTTAAACACGCATTTTTATAAGCGATATGCAACCAATACGGAAATGCGATGAGGTGTGATATGTGGGATTTTAAAATAAAACACATATAAAACAACAAAAAACACTAAAAAACAACATTTTGCGTTTGAGGGCAAGGAGAGGAAGGGCAAGGCATATATTTAGGGGTGAGGAAAAATTATGTCGGAAATAGTGCTTGCGGGCAAGCCGAACGTTGGAAAATCAACCTTACTAAATGCGCTTACGGGGGCGCACGAAAAGGTGGGGAACTGGCAAGGCGTAACGACGGAGAGGAGCGAAAAGAGTTTTTTTCTTTCGGGCGAAAGGCACACGGCGGTAGATTTGCCGGGGATAAGGGATATTCGCTCGCTTTCCGCCGAAGAGGGCGAGGCGGCGAGGGCGCTCACAAAAAAAAACTACGACGCAATGATAATAGTCGTCGAGGCAAAGGAGCTGTTATCGTCGCTTGAAATAATAAGTGCGCTGTGCGCCATTAAAACCGAAAAAGTGCTGTTTATCAACCTATACGCACGTTTTTTGAAAAGGGGCGGAAAGATAGACGGACAAAAGCTCGCAAATTATTTGGGCGTAAAAGTGATGACGGGCGAAGCGAACAGCCCTGCCGCCGCCAAGGCGGCGGCAGGGCTTGCAATCTACGGAAAAGCCGAGAATATAAAAAACGCCGAAGTTTATTTCCCCGACGAAAGCGGCAGATACAACGGCTTGAAAAAGACGTTTTCGACAAGCTTGCCGAGCGGAATTTTTACGCCGCCCTACAAAAAGACCTTTTCGGACAAATTGTTTTCAAACCCGTTTTCGTGCTATCTCGGCTTTTTGTTCGCCGTCGTAGCCGTGTTTTATCTCTCGTTCGGCAAATACGGCATAGGAAGTCCGCTAAGCGAGGCTATAAGTCGTTTAATTGCGCTTTTCAGAGATTTTGTCCGCTCGTTTTTGACGGGGAAAGCCACGCCTTTTTTGACGGCTTTTATTTGCGACGGGCTTATATCGGGGCTTGGGGCGGCACTTTCGTTTTTGCCGCAGATAGCCGTGATGTCGCTTAGCGTGGACTTTCTCGACCAGTCCGGTTACATAGCCAGGCTCGCCCTCTCGACGGACGCATTTTTGACGAAATTCGGTCTAAGCGGCAAGGCTGTCTACACGCTCATCGGCGGCTACGGCTGTACCGCCGTAGCCGCCGCCACGTCGCTAAGTATAGCCGACGAGGGCGTGAGGAAGAGAACGGCGCTGTCCTTGCCCTTTATAAGCTGTTCGGCGAGAACGCCCGTATATGCCGTGATCGCAAAATTTTGCTTTCCAAACCTCTCGCCCTTTATCATGGCGGCGATATACATACTTTCCGTCGTCCTCGCCCTCGTCCACTCGCTCATTCTCTATAAAACGACGGTGAAAACGCCCGTAAAATTGAAAAATTCGGACGGCGCAGAACTTCGGTTTCCGCCCGTGAAATTGTTGCTCGGCGGCGTAAAAAGAACGATAACGAGCTTTATTTTAAGGCTCGGAACAGTCATCGTCATCGCCTCCGCCGCCGTTTTTCTGCTCGGCAACGTAACGGCGGACTTTAAATATTCGCCGAGCGGAGAAAACTGCCTTTTATACTATATCTCAACACCTTTTTCGCTCCTTTTAAAACCCGTCGGGCTCGGCGATTGGAGATATTCGGCGGCGCTTTTAAGCGGTATATTCGCAAAAGAGGGGGTTGCGGCGACGCTTACGCAGCTCTTCCCGAACGGAATGGCGATAACCTTTTCACAGGGCTTGGCGCTCACGGTATTTTGTTATCTCTACACGCCGTGCGTGTCGGCAATAGCGGCGCTCAAAAGAGTTACGGGCTTAAAGGCGGCGCTTTTGTCGGCGTTTTGGCAACTTTTCGTCGCCTCTCTATCGAGCTATCTCGTTTTCTTTGCGCTCGCCCTCTTCGGCTTATGATCCGACGTTTTGAAGATAAAGTTCATTTCGGTTGCATTGCGGCGATAATTGTGTTATAATTTGCCTATGAAAACATTTTATTCGGGCGGAGATAAGCTCTCTAAGGAACTTAAAAATTTCTACGGCGACGAGATAAATTATTCGACGATAATGAAGCTTTTCCGCAAAAAAGACGTAAAGCTGAACGGAAAACGTGTCGGCGGCGATATTCAGACTGCGCCGCACGACCTTATCGAAGCGTATTTCGACGGCACCGTTCGCCCGATAAGGGAAATTTACAAGGACGAAAACGTTCTCGTGGTCTATAAACCGGACGGCATTTCTTCGGAAGAGTTTTTCGCTAAAATTCAAGGCGCATACCCCGCCGCCGCATTTATTCACAGGCTCGACAGAAACACCGACGGAATAATGATTTTCGCCCTATCCCCCGCCGCCGAAACGGAGCTTTTGAAGGGCTTTAAGGACAGAACTTTCGACAAATACTATTTAGCGGAAGTTTTCGGCACGCCGAAAGCGGACAGAGCGACTATGACGGCGTACCTTAAAAAGGACGCAGAGAAAGCGCTCGTAAAAATTTCGGACAAGCCCGCCCCGTCTTACGAAAAAATAGTAACGGAATACGAAGTTTTAAAGCGCACGGCTGAAACGGCGGTTTTAAAGGTGAAGCTCGTAACCGGCAAGACGCACCAGATAAGGGCGCACCTCGCATTTTTGAATTTGCCGATAATAGGCGACGGAAAATACGGAAACGAAAAGATAAACAGAAAATTCAAGGCGAAAACGCAGCGGCTGACGGCAAAATCGCTAACACTGCATTTCGACGAAAACAGTCCGCTGTTTTACCTCGACGGAAAAACTTTTTGTTGCGAGGAAGGGGTGAAACGCCTCATTAAAACGTACAATATATGAGAGAGAAAATGAAAACGCAATTGAGCGGCGAAGAACTTTACCGCCGTTATACGGAGGGCGACGAGAGCGGTTTCGACGGGCTTATCGGGCTTTACAGAAACGACCTTACGGCTTACGCACGTTCGATAATAAAGGACGAGGCGCTCGCCGAGGACTGCGCCGTCGAGGCGTTTGCGGAGCTTGCGATAAAGAAGAAATACAATTTTTCGATACCGATAAAAAGCTACCTCATGATGATATGCAGATGCCGTGCGCTCGACCAATTAAAAAAATATCGGCGCACCGTCAGGCTAAGCGACGTGGGCGAAGAGTTCTTGCCATACACCCAAGCCGAGTTTTCGGACGAATACGCCGAAAAAGACGAGCTTAAACGCACTATACGGGCACTTCCCGAAAAACAGAGATCGGCGGTATGGCTCGTTTATATCGACGGAATGAGTTATAAAGAGGCGGCGACGGCAATGAAGATAACCGTCAAAAAACTCGATAAACTGCTCGCCGCCGCAAAGAAGAATTTGAAGGACAAGATGAGATATGACGGATAAACAATTCAAGGAAAAAGTATACGTCCGTGCAAAAGAGATAAAGGAAAAGCGCAGACAAAAAAAATATATGATATATGGGCTTATATCGTCCGCCGCCGTGCTGCTGCTTACATTCGGCGTGAGTTTTTCGTTCGTCTTTTCGGGAACGAATAAGGCTTACGCCCCCACCGCCGCAAACGGCGCAGAAACGACGAAAAACGCAGACAGAGCCGAAATAGTTCAAGGCGGCGACGCCATAGCCGAAAACGACAAGGCGGCAGAGGCGGGCGACGCGGAAACTTATTGCGAGGCGGAAATATCTTACTTTGACGGAAAAAGCGGAACGCTCACTCTCGAAAAGGATAAAATAAACGAGGTTTATCGACTTATAGGCGCACTTATCGCTAAAAGCGAACGCACCGAAAGCGCAGATCCGTCCGCCCCGATATACAATGTGAAAATAGTTTTTGACAGCGGAGAAAGGGAAGAATACGCATTTTACGAAAAGTATTTCACGGATAGTTACGGGGCAATCTTTTTGCCCGACGGAGAGAGTTATTCTTCATTTAAAAGAGAGCTTGACAATCTTCGCATAAAAGCTTGATTTAAGTTAAGCAATGTGTTAAAATAAAGAGGTCGTTAAAAGGCGACCTTTTTATATGTTTACGGTAGAATTTTTTATAAGAAATACAATGCTCGGCGTGGGGCTTGCGATGGACGCATGCGCCGTATCTATGGCGAACGGTTTCAACGAGCCTAAAATGCGGCTTTTGAAAGTTTTCGTAATGGCTCTTTTCTACGCCGTGTTTCAGGCGATAATGCCGCTTATCGGCTATTTTATCGGCAATGCGCTCCTCTCGGTGATAGAGAGATTTATTCCTTGGATAGCGCTTGTTTTGTTGCTGTTTTTGGGCGGCAAAACGCTTATCGAGGGCATAAAGAAAAAGAACGGCGATATGAAAGGCGGCAAAACGCTCACCCTTTGGGCGCTCGTCGTTCAGGCTGTGGCGACTTCAATCGACGCACTTTCCGTCGGCTTTACCTTTGCGGAATACGATTTGTCTGCGGCAATTATTGCGGCGGCGATAATTGCCGCAGTAACGTTTGCCCTCACGTTTTTATCCGTTATTATCGGCAAAAAATTCGGCACCGTTTTGGGAAACAAAGCAGAGATATTGGGCGGGATCATTCTGATTGCGATAGGCGTGGAAATATTTATTACGGGCATAATTTAAAAACAGTTGCAAACGAAGATAAAAAGTGCTAAAATTATATGGTGAGGTAATTAAAATGAATGAAAAAGTTTTAACGATCGATATCGAAGGCTATAAAGCCGATCTGCCCATTCTGCCCCTTCCGAGCGGAATAAACATTGCGTTTTTCAACCTTCACGGAAATTCGGAAATGACGGAACATTGCGGAAAGCACCTTGCGAAATATCTTGGGGACTGCGAAGTTCTCATCACCGCCGAATCTAAGGGCTTACAGCTCACCCACGTCGTAGCGAGGGAGATAGGTCATCACTATTACGCCGTTGCGAGAAAGGCTAAAAAGCTCTATATGCAGGACGGAATCGAGGTTTCTTACGGCTCGTCGATAACGACGGGAGAGCCGCAGAAATTATATCTTTCACGCCACGACGTCGAGCTTTTAAAAGGCAAAAAAGTGGGCATCGTGGACGACGTTATCTCTACCGGCGAGAGCCTCAAAGGGCTTGAAGCGCTCGTTAAAAAAGCCGGCGGCATTATCTACAAAAAGGCGTTCGTGTTAGCCGAAGGCAAAGCCGCAGACAGAGCGGACGTAATTTATCTTCAAAAAATTCCTTTATTATGAAAATATTATTTATCGGAAACAGCTTTTCGGACGACTGTACAGACCTTTTGTATAACGTCGCTTCCTCTTGCGGAGCGAAAGACCTTATCCTCGGCAATCTCTACATAGGCGGCTGCTCTTTAAAGCGGCATCTTCAATGCGCCGAGGGCGATCTCCCCGATTACGAATACCGTTTAAACGTCGGTGAAGGCTGGGTTACAACATTTAATTATCGACTTATAGACGCACTTTTATCCCGTGAATGGGATATGATAAGCTTTCAGCAAGCGAGCGGTTTTTCGGGGCAAAAGGAGAGCTATCAACCATATCTCGACAAGCTCGTAAACTTCGTTAAAGGGAGCGTTAAAAACAACCCGAAGCTCGTATGGAACATGACTTGGGCTTATCAAGGCGACTCTACTCACCCCCAATTTGCAGATTACGGAAACGACCAGCAAACGATGTATAACGCAATAGTTTCAGCCGTTAAGGACGTAGTTCTGCCCACGGGATATTTTTCCGCCGTATCGCCTACGGGAAGCGCCGTACAGACGGCGAGGGAAATTTTGGGCGACCGCCTTACGAGGGACGGATATCACTTATCGCTCGACAAGGGCAGATTTTTGGGTGCGCTCTGCTTTGCGAAGTTCTTCTTGGGGCTTGACGTAAAAAAATGCGCATACGCCCCCGAAGGCGTTGACGAAAAGACGGCGAAAATTCTCATCGATTGCGCCGATAAAGCTTGCGTTTGATATTGCAAGCGGTTATTAATTTTTGATCATCCTCTGTTTTGTGCTTTTGTAAGCTGCGGCAAGCGAAAAAATTCGCTTGCCGCAGCTTTTTATGCCGTTATAAAAACCGTGAAAAAATTTTTTATAAAACGCTTGACAAAAATATATCGGATACGATATAATAATTATGTCGGATACGATATATTTACTTTTAAGGTGAAAAATGAAAGACGTTTGCGAGCTATTATTACTCGAAAATCAGGTTTGCTTCCCGACTTATGCCGTAGCGAACAAGATATTGCGAAGATACCAGCCGCTGCTTAGGGAAATAGATCTCACCTATACGCAGTACGTCGCAATGATGGTGTTGTGGGAAAAAGAGGCGGTCAACGAAAAGGATCTCGTAAAAGCGCTCTATTTAAAGGCGAACACGCTTACCGACCTTCTCAAAAATTTGCAAAAAAAAGGGTTGGTAGATATAAAAAAGGACGATCACGACAGGCGCAATATTATTATTTCTCTGACGGAAAAGGGGCGTAAGCTCAAAGAAAAAGCGGTAAAAGTGCCGAAAACGCTCGCCGAAGAACATTGGCTTACGGACGAAGAATTTTTTGTTTTTAAAAACTTATTATATAAATTATTAAAAGGAGATTGGGACAAATGATCATCAAAGCGGTCAAATTCAGAAAAGACGGGTTTTACGGTCAGCCGTTCGTATTTGGCGGCGAGGAAGGACCCGACAAATTCGACAACAACGTAAGGTACAGAGGCAGTTTGCAAAACTATCTCATAGACACGGGCAAGGAAATTATTCTCGTCGATACGGGGCTTCCCGAGGGCACGCCGGAAGAAGTTCCTAACGAGAAAAGCCCGGCTTATACGGGCATGGATATCTGCTCTTACTTGGAGGCATTCGACAAGCTCGGCTACAAGAGAGAGGACGTCACGAAAATAATTCTGACGCATCGACACGCCGACCATTCGGGCGAGCTTCGCTCTTTCCCCAACGCAAAAATTTACGTCAATGAGGAAGAAACGAGCGCAGACGAGCTTAAAGGGCTGAATAATATCGTCCCCGTAAAGTTTACAAGCGGCGCTTATCACAATTTCCCGGCTTCCGAAAAGATATCGGACGGCGTTTTCATGATAAAAGCTAAGGGGCACACCAACGGCAACAGTATCGTCATCGTCGAGGACGGCGGACTTTACTATATGCTCCACGGCGATATAACCTACGTCGACGAGGCGCTTTACCAAAACAAGCTTTCCGTCGTTTACGACGACAGAGCCGCCGCAAGGGAAACGCTCGACAGAGTGCGTGAATTCGTCAAAAACAACCCCACCGTTTACTGCGGAACGCACACTCCGCAAGGCTATGAAAACCTCGAGGCAAAGAGAGTTATCGACCTCGACAACCCCGTCGAAACGGTATTGGCTGAAGTAGATTTCGGTGAAAAGAAAGCGAGCGGAAAATACGTCTGCTCCGTATGCGGCTACGTTTACGACCCCGCCGAACATGACGGCGTGGCTTTCGAGGACCTTCCGGACGACTGGAAATGCCCTCGCTGTAAACAACCCAAAGAAAAATTCAATCAGGCATAATAAAATAATCAAAGGGATAGGTTACGAAAATCACCTCATAGAACGAGAATAATTATGTCCGAAAGAGAAATTGTTCCGAAAGCTATGAAAAAGGCGGGTGAGCCGGTAAGGTGCAAGCGGCAGCCGGCAGAATAATCAAAAATATTTGCTTTCAGCCGAATTTTATCGGCTTTGTTACATGAAAAACGGGGCGGGCGCAAAGGGATATTGCGCCCGCCCCCCTTTTTATATAAACGGCAAAGCGCCGCCGCATTACCGAGGTATTGCGGCGGCGCTTTTATTTGTACTTTTAATATTTTTCCGCACTTTGCTCTTGCCCCTCTTCGGTTTCGAGCGTTTTCCAATCGACAGGCTCTTCGAACTGCCCCGAATGGTAGCCCTTTATAAGCCTTACCATGAGATCGTTGAGCCTTTCAACGACGTCGTTCGGAATTTCGGGATCGTGGTGAGCGCCGCCGATACCCGAATCGTCGGTAACGTACACGAACGT
>CACXDQ010000239.1 GCA_902766475.1 uncultured Eubacteriales bacterium | reverse complement strand
TTTAAAATCGTTTCATACTTTTCTCGGACTTCATGGTTTGCCGAATGTTTACCGTAACTTAATTTATAAAGTAAAGAATTGATATAAAAGCCGGTGCCGCCGCATATTATGGGAAGTTTTCCTCGCCCGAGTATATCGGTAAGAGATTTTGTCGCTTCATTTTCATAATCGGAAACGGAATAAGAGTCGAACGGAGATATAATGTCTATCATATGATGAGGAATTCCGTTCATCTCCTCTTTCGAAGGCTTTGCCGAGCCAATATCGAGATACTTATAAATTGCGACGGAATCTGCCGAAATGACCTCGCCGTCAAATTGTTTTGCTAAGTTTACGGCTGTTGCGGTTTTGCCCGAGCCTGTAGGTCCGCATACGACGACGATTTTTTTTAAACAATTCTCTTGAACCATTTATCCATTTCCGTTCTCGATATTTTTACGGCGATAGGTCTGCCGTGCGGACAGCGGAGCGTAAGATCGTATTTAAGCTCGTCGAGCAAAACGTTAATTTCGTCTAACGTAAGGCTTTTACCGCTCTTTATCGCTATTTTACAAGCTTTCATAGCGAGCTTATCACGGAATACTTCCGGCATTTCGTCTTTACTTTTATCCATATTGGCAAATATGTCGTCGAAGAACGATTTAATATCGATATTGAATGCGAGGGCGGGAAGAGTGTGTATCGTGAAATAATTCGGATCATCGCTGTCGCAAACGCAAATTCCCAGCTTTCTTATATCGTCCATTCTAAGACGCATATAGTCAGCCTCTACATCGTTAAGCCTCATTTCATACGGTGCGGCAAGATATTGATAGTCCATAATATGGTCGCTATGATACTGATCCATAAATTTATTGTATTTCAGCCTTTCGTGCGCTGCGTGCTGATCAACGAGATATATTTCGTCCTCTCTTTCCAAAACGAGATATGTTTTGAAGATCTGCCCGACTACCCTGAATTCCGAATCGATCTGCATTTTAGACTGAAACATAAATTCAGGCTGAATATTTTTTTTCTGCTTCCTTTCTATCTCTTCGATATATTTCTTATTTTCAGCAAAGATATCGTCTACTGTTGCGGTAAAATTACGAGTAAAATCACGTTCTTCTCCGTCCGGCTCTTTTGCCATAGCCATTCTGTCTACGTCGGTGAAATCAAAAAAATTGTCAAACGTAATTATACTCTGCTCTCTGCTTATACTTGGAGAAAACTCATCCGGTTTATCTTTATTTCCCTTGTCAAAATCATATGTATCCGCTTTGCTCCTTTTCTTGAACATATTGGATACGGGCATAGACCTCGTTATCGGCTCAACGTGTTTTTCAAATTCGGGTTCTTCGGTTTTCGTTTGTTCGGAGTTATCGTCAAGAGTGGCAAAATCTTTCATTGTGTCAAACAGAGAGTTATCTTGTTCATCTGTTTTTTTAACGTCGCTTTTCGGCTCGATAACTTCTTCGTCTTTGCTTGATTCTTGCATTTCGATTTTCGGGTCGATTATATCCGGTATTTCTCTCGACTGATCGAGCGCAACGCTTACTATTGAATAAAAAGTTCCGTAGATCGTCTGATTATCCGTAAACCTTACGTCAGATTTATTCGGGTGGACGTTTACGTCGACAAATTCGGGATTTATTTCGATATATAAGACGTAAAAAGGATACCTTCTCTTCATGAGATAGGGAACGTATGCGTTGGATATTGCCGCATGAATGGTTGAATTTGAAATATAACGGCCGTTTAAAATAAGCGTTTGGTACGTTTTGTTGGGCTTCGTGAACTGATCTTTACCGATATAGCCGAATATGTGAAGCCCATTCTTATAATTATCTATGTGGCAACAGCTCTTTACGGTGTTGAAATCGTAAACTTGCATTATAGCTTCTTCGATGCCACCGCCGAAAGTCTGCTTTACGAGATTGCCGTCTTTATTGAGCTTAATAGAGCAAGACGGATTTGCAAGCATCAATCGGCAAATTATATTGCTTATGTCCGTTTCTTCAGATTTGTTGGGCTTTAAAAATTTAGCCCTTGCCGGAGTATTATAGAAAAGACTTTCAACCGAAATACAAGTTCCCTTCTCTGCGGCATAAGCTTCAACGTCGCCTATTTCTCCGCCTTCAACAACTATTCTGTGGCCGAAATCGTCGTCAGCCGTTCTTGAAACAACAACGGTTTTTGAAACTGCGGCGATCGACGCCAAAGCCTCGCCTCTGAAACCGAGCGTTTCGATAGAATCGAGATCTTCAACATTTTTTATTTTGCTCGTTGCGTGAGGTAAAAAGGCTTTCGGCAAATCGTCCTCTGCAATGCCGGAGCCGTTATCTATGACCTGAATAAGGTCTTTTCCGCCGTTATAAATATTTACCGTTATGTCTGTCGCACCGGCGTCGATAGAGTTTTCTATCAATTCTTTCACGACGGAATACGGTCTTTCCACAACTTCTCCGGCGGCTATTCTATTGTAAATTTTCTTATCCAATATGTTAATTTTTCCCATCAGTTATTCACCTTTCCTTTTAATTCTGCAAGAAGCTTCAATGCGTCGATCGGCGTAAGCGTGTTTATATCCGTCTTTGATATTATCTCTTCGACTTCGGAAATATGATATACCTGCTCTTCGCTGTAATCTTCCTCTATCTCTTCGGTCGATTCGCCCGCATTATATTGCTTTGCCAAATCGTTTTTCTCTAATTTCTTTAAAATTTTCTTCGCTCTTGCCGTTACGGCGTTCGGAATGCCGGCTATTGCCGCAACTTCGATACCGAAACTTCTGTTTGCACTGCCTCTCATAATTCGCCTTAAAAACACGATAGAGCCGTTTATTTCCTTTACGGTAACCTTATAGTTTTTAACGCCGTCAATAACGCCTTCAAGCTCCGAAAGTTCGTGATAATGCGTTGCGAATAACGTCTTAGCCTTTACGTTGTTTGCGAGATATTCCACGACCGACCAAGCGATACTAAGTCCGTCGTAAGTGCTTGTGCCTCGCCCTACCTCATCTAAAATGAGTAGGCTGTCTTTTGTTGCATTCATGATTATCGAGGCGACTTCGGTCATTTCCACCATAAAAGTACTTTGGTCGAAAATGAGGTTATCGCTTGCGCCAACCCTTGTGAAAATTCGGTCAGTGATAGGTATTTCAGCCGATTTTGCCGGTATAAAACAACCGATATGCGCCATCATTGTTATAAGTGCTGTTTGCCTCATATATGTGCTTTTACCCGCCATATTTGGCCCTGTGATTATCATCAGGCGGTTTTCGTCGTTATCTAAAAGTGTGTCGTTTGCAATGAATTGTTCCTTGGAAACCGCCTCGATAACCGGGTGTCTGCCGCCTACGATATTGAGAGGCAAGCCGCTTTCCACGATCTCCGGTCTTGTATAGTTGTATTTTTTAGAAACAAATGCGAACGATGAAAGCATATCCAGATAACCTATAGCCGTTGAAGCTTGTTGCAACAAGGGGATGTTATCCGATAAAATTTTCTTTATTCTATCGTATATTTCCTCTTCGAGTTTCAAAGACCTCTCTTCACAAGTTAAAATGTCCTCTTCGATCTTTTTCAGTTCTTCCGTAATAAATCTTTCTCCGCCGACAAGCGTCTGTTTTCTTATATAGTTATAAGGTACTTGATCTTTAAACGAATTTGTTACCTCTATGTAATAACCGAAAACTTTGTTATGACGAATTTTCAGTGTTTTTATGCCCGTATTTTCTTTTTCTTTGTTTTCAAGATCGGTAATAGCATTACTGCTGTTTTTCTTGATTTTTATGAGTCTGTCAAGCTCTTCGTTAAACTGAGGGTTTATATAACCGCCGTCTTTCAGCGTTGCGGGAGGCTCGGTATTGATAGCCGACGTAAGCAATTTGTAAATTTCCGAAAAATCAGCGATATTATCGTTAATATCCGAAAGTATTTTAGATTTTACGCCGAATAGGATCATCTTTAAATTCGGGATAACGCCGAGTGATTTTGCAAGCTCGATACAGTCTTTCGGCATGATGTTTCCGTTTGATATTTTCCCGGAAATTCTCTCTATATCTCTTATGGAATCGAGTTGTTCTTCTATCCCTCCTCTTAAAACGGGGTTGGAAAAGAGTTCTTCAACGCCGTCTAATCTGTAATTTATATCATCTATACTTTTAAGCGGAGAAACGATTTCTTTCGCAAGCGTCCTCGCCCCCATAACGGTATTTGTCTTATCCAAAAGCCAAAGCAGCGAGCCGTATTTTTTCCCGTCTCTCGAACCCCTTAAAATTTCAAGATTTCTTATAGTGTTTGAATCTAAAATAAGGTGATCGTTTCTCTCCTCTATCTTTATCTTATTGATATTGATAAGCGCATGTTTCTGCGTTTCCTTTAAATAGGCGATAAGCGCACCGCAAGCCGAGATCATTTCGGGATATTCGTCTATTCCGAATAGAGAAAGCGATGAAACGGAAAAATGCTCTTTCAAAATCTTTTCAGCGGAAATTGTATTAAACGCATAGTCGCTATACATATTGAATTTCGGCAAAATTCCATGAAGTACGACGGGGAGATTGTTGCATGTATCGTATGCCGCCGAATTTCCTATTATCTCAGCCGGTGCCGTCCTCGTCAGATCGTCCATCAATTCGTTTATCTTGTCGTCTGTCTTGCACGTCTTAGTATAAAACTCACCCGTAGTTATATCGCACCACGCATAAGCGCAACTGCTTTTACTGACGTAAACGCTGCAAATATAATTGTTTTTCGTGCCGTCGAGCGTTTCGTCATCGGTAACCGTCCCTGCTGTAACTATTCTGACTATATCTCTTTGTACAAGTTTGCCCGGTTTAGGATCTTCGAGTTGTTCGCAAATAGCTACTTTTTCTCCCGCTTCGACAAGTTTTGAAATATAAAAATCAACAGCGTGGTACGGCACGCCGCACATAGGCGCCTTTTGATTATTTCCGCAATCTCTTCCCGTCAATACGAGATCCAGTATCTTTGACGCTTTTACGGCGTCATCGAAAAACATTTCGTAAAAATCGCCCAATCTGTAAAAGATTATACAATCACTATATTTTTCTTTTAATTCAATATAGTGGCTCATCATCGGTGAATATTCCATGATCCTATAACTCCGTTTTAATTATTTCTCCAAAGAGCGACATTCCGCCGGTATCCGTTATTTTAACTTGAACGAATTGACCTACGATATTGTGGGGATAATCGAAATATGCCATTCTGCCGTACTCGTCCCGACCGAGATATTTGTTTCTCTTTTCATCGTGATCTTCAACGAGTATTTCTACCGTTTTGCCGATATACTCTCTTGATTTTTGTCTGTTAAGTTCATTTTGATAGTCGATAAGCCGCATGATGCGATCTTTTTTTATATCGTCGGGGATCTGCCCGTCCATTATCGCTGCCTTAGTACCCTCTCTCGGCGAATATACAAAGGTAAACGCCCCGTCAAACTCAACTTCTTTGCAAAGCGAAAGCGTTTCGGAAAAATCTTCCTCTGTTTCTGTCGGAAAACCTACGATAATATCCGTCGTTATG
>CACXDQ010000238.1 GCA_902766475.1 uncultured Eubacteriales bacterium | reverse complement strand
GGTGAAACGCCGAGCGCAACCGATATTGCGCCCAAGGTTTCCACCTTGACGCTCGTAGTTGAATTGGACAAAATCTTATTGAGCGTGCCTATCGGCACGCCGCTCTTTTCGGAAAGTTCGGCGGTGGTAAGCCCCGCCGCATTTTTAAGCTCTTTTATTCTGTCGGAAACGCTCATAAACACCTCGCTTATATTTTTCTTTTTATATAAATAAGTTTACCACTTTCGGTTAAATATGTAAAGTGAAATATCATACTTTTTCACTTAAAAATAATTGACTTAAAATCTCGTTTATATTAAAATATAACCGAGGTGATAATATGAAAATCGATATGAATGATTACAAGGCATATTACGGCGAAGTTTTCGGGAAGATAGTAAATATACCCAGCCCGAGCGGATATTACGTCGAGATAATGCCGCTTATAAAGAAACTCGCCGAAGAAAACGGCGCTTCTTTCGAACTGACGAATAAGGGCTGCGCTATACTGACCTATAAGGGCAAAAAAGACGAGGTTATCGGGCTTTCGGCTCACGCCGACACACTCGGCGCAATGGTGAGGGGCATACACGAAAACGGGAAATTGACGTTTACGAAGGTCGGCGGACCCATTCTCCCGACGCTCGACGGCGAATACTGCACTATAATTACGAGAAACGGCAAGAAATATACGGGCACTTTTCTCTCTTCAAGCCCCGCCGCTCACGTCTATAAAGACGCATCTTCCGCCGAGAGGACGGAGGACAATATGTATATCCGTTTAGACGAGGTCGTAAAGACGCCCGACGACGTGAGAAAACTCGGCATAGAAAGCGGCGATTACGTCGCTTACGAGCCTAAATACGTCTTTACGGACAGCGGCTTTATCAAGTCGAGATTTATCGACGACAAGGCGAGCGTCGCTTGCTTTATCACCGTATTGAAAATATTGAAAGATATGGCGATCACGCCCGAATACACGCTTAAAATGATGGTTACCGTATATGAAGAGGTCGGGCACGGCGCAAGCTACGTTCCGAGCGGACTTAAATATATGCTCGGCGTGGATATGGGCTGTATCGGTAAAGACTTAAACTGCACCGAGCATCAGGTATCTATTTGCGCCAAGGACAGCCATGGCCCTTACGACTACGCATTTACGAGCAAGCTTATAGATCTCGCCAAAAATAACGGGATAGACTACGCCGTGGACATATACCCTTATTACGGCTCAGACGTGGGCGCAATGTGGACGGCGGGACACGACGTGCCGGGCGCATTGATAGGAACGGGCGTTCACGCTTCGCACGGAATGGAGCGCACCCACTTCGACGGCATAGCGAACACCATAAAGCTGATACTTTTATATATAACGCAAACAAAATAAATTTTCCACACACAAAAAGCCGCCGCATTTGCGGCGGCTTTTAACTTTTAAATCAATCGTTTTTTACCCAGACAACATACAGCCTTGTTCCCTCGGGAATTTGGCTATCTATAATAAAATTAAGCTGATTGGTCTTTGCGTTTATATAGGGCTTTCCGTATTCGGCATTTTCACCGCCCTCTACGGTCGTCCACCCCGCGAAAGTGTAACCGTCTCTGCAAGGAACCGGAAACGGTAGCAACACTAAAGTGCAGGTATTATAATATTGTATATAATCAACCTCATCGTTCTTTTCTCTGTGAAAATAAACAGATTGCAAATATGGAAACCCTTCGTCATAACCGAAACCGCACATATAGGAAATAATGCAATTTTCAGCCCAATCTATCTCGTCGTCTTTATCATGCTTGAAGTCGTCGTTTTCAAGATATATCAAGTCGTTTTTAAAAACGTTTTTACCGAGGTTTTCCGTACTCGTTAAAGCGACCGAAGATCTCCAGTCACCATTTAAAAAAGCCTCGTCATCTATCTTCGTCGCACCGCTCGAAATAGTTATACCGTTAAATAAGCAACCTGAAAATGCGTTTTTGCCGATATAAGAAATATTTTCGGGTATTACTATATTTTTGTTTACGAATTTGCAACCCATAAAAGCTTTATCATCTATTTTTTCGACCGTTTCAGGCAAATCAAATTGTCTGATAATCGCCTCGCAAAAAGCTAAAGGTCCTATTTCAATTACACCGTCGGGCAAAGTAAAATCGCCATTTCTTCCGCACACCAGAACGCTTTTGTCTTTAGATAAGATAAAGTTTCCGTCGGTG
>CACXDQ010000237.1 GCA_902766475.1 uncultured Eubacteriales bacterium | reverse complement strand
GAGCTGAACGTAGCCTTTATCGGAGAGGTATTTGCCGAGAGTGTTGTTGAGTTCCTGCTTTTTAAAGGCTATCGAAACGTGTTTGAATGTTTCGTCGTACTTGGTAAAGCCGACGTAAGTCAAGCCGAGATAGCCCGTCTTTCTCTCGAAGCCGTCGAACGTTTCCTCGGTAAACGCCCTCGTTATCTCCCTCGCTCTGTCGGGACGGAAGTTGAAGAATATGACGGAATCTCCCTTTTCGACAAGACCTATCGCCTTGCCGTTTTCGGTAACGTTTGCCGGAATGACGAATTCGTCGGTAACGCCCTCTTTATAGCTGTTTTCCATTACGGAAATAGCGCTTTCCGCTCTTACGCCGTTACCGAGCGTCATCGCCTCGTATGCCTTTACCACTCTTTCCCAACGGTTATCTCTGTCCATTGCGTAGTATCTGCCGCTTACGGTGGCTATCTTGCCAACGCCGATCTCTCTCATCTTGCTTTCGAGTTCTTCGACGTATTCAAGCCCGCTCTGAGGAGGAACGTCACGCCCGTCCATAAACGCATGGACGAACACCTTTTTAAGCCCTCTCTCTTTCGCCATTTTCAAAAGTGCGTATAAGTGAGTGTTGTGGCTGTGTACGCCGCCCGGAGATAAAAGCCCGAATAAATGAAGGTTTTTATCGTTTTGTTTGGCGTTATCCATCGCCTTTATAAGCTCTTGATTGGTAAAGAAATCTCCGTCCTCTATAGACTTGGTTATTCTCGTGAGGTCCTGATAGACTATTCTTCCTGCGCCCATGTTGAGGTGCCCGACCTCACTGTTGCCCATCTGTCCGTCGGGAAGCCCTACGGAAAGACCGCTCGCACCGAGATTTGTGGACGGATATTCTTTCATAAGCCTTTCTATAACGCCGGCGTTTGCGATCTTTACCGCATTGCCGTATTCTTCATTGCGGAGCGCATAGCCGTCCATTATAAAAAGACAAACAGGTCTTGTATTCATATAATTAACCTCTTTAATGATATTTTGCTTTTTTTAGGTCGCCGCAAAACTGCGGCGACCTAAAATATTTACGCTATATATTATTTATTGTAGTTGGCGATAAACGCAAAGTCCTCAGCCTTTAAGGAAGCGCCGCCGATAAGACCGCCGTCGATCTCCTCTTCCGCCATGAGCTGTTTGCAGTTCTTGACGTTCATTGAGCCGCCGTACTGTATCCTCGTCTTTTCCGCTATCGAGCGGTGGAATTTCTTTGCGAGAATGTGGCGGATATAGCCTATCGTGTTGTTTGCGTCGGTAGCGGTAGCCGTCTTGCCCGTGCCGATCGCCCAGACGGGCTCGTAAGCAATTACTATCTTATCAAAGTCTTTCGACTTGAAACCTTTAAGCCCTTCGACTATCTGTCTTTCAAGCACCTTTTCGGTAAGCCCGTTTTCTCTCTCTTCCTCGGTTTCGCCGACGCAGACGATGGGTTTAATGCGTGCCGCAAGCGCCGCCTGAACTCTCTTGTTTACCGTTTCGTCGGTCTCGCCGAAATACTGTCTTCTCTCGCTGTGACCGATAATGACGTAATCTACTTTAAGTTCTTTGAGCATTTCAGCGGAGATCTCGCCCGTGAAAGCGCCTTTTTCAGCCCAGTGAACGTTCTGTGCGCCGATCTTGATGTTGGTACCCTTAGCCGCTCTCTTTGCAGTCTGAATATCCGTAAACGGAACGCATACGACGACGTCGCAATCGGCGTCCTTTACGAGCGGAGCGATAGCCGAAATGAGTTCTTTCGTCTCCGCCATGGTCTTGTTCATTTTCCAGTTGCCGGCAATAATAGGTGTTCTCATATTATAATACCCCTCACTTTTTATCGTTAAGACATTCGATGCCCGGGAGCTTCTTGCCCTCGAAGAGTTCGAGAGAAGCGCCGCCGCCCGTCGAGATGTGCGTCATCTTGTCGGCATAGCCGAGCTGAGCGACAGCCGCAGCGGAATCGCCGCCGCCGATAATTGTGGTAGCGCCTTCGCAAGCCGCCATTGCCTTGGCGATGGCGTTGGTGCCGGCAGCGAGCGTCGGGTTTTCGAATACGCCCATAGGTCCGTTCCAGATAATGGTCTTTGCGCCGACAAGAGCGTCAGCATAGAGCTTTCTCGTTTCGGGGCCGATGTCGACCGATTCTTTATCAGCCGCAAATTCTCCGACCTTGTGCACTTCCGTCTGAACTGGTGCGTCGATGGGGTTGGGGAATTCGGCTATCTGTACGCCGTCTACGGGAAGAAGGAGTTTCTTGCCCGCCTTAGCGGCTTTTTCCATCATTTCACGGCAATAATCGAGCTTGGTGTCGTCGACGAGCGAAGTTCCGACTTCATAGCCCTGAGCCTTTAAGAAAGTATAAGCCATTCCGCCGCCGATGATGAGCGTGTCGCACTTGTCGAGTAGGTTGGATATTACGTTGAGTTTGTCCGCAACCTTTGCGCCGCCCAAAATTGCGACGAACGGTCTTACGGGGTGTTCCAAAGCGTCAGCCATTACGGAGAGTTCCTTTTCGATGAGGAAGCCGCATACAGCCGTCTTTACAAAGCCGTATTCGACGATAGCGGCGGTGGAAGCGTGCGAACGGTGAGCCGTTCCGAAAGCGTCGTTTACATACACGTCGGCGAAAGATGCGAGCTTTTTGCAGAACTCTTCATCCCTGCCCTCTTCGCCTGCGTCGAAACGGAGGTTTTCGAGAAGGACGACTTCGCCCTCTTTGAGAGCCGCAACCTTAGCCTGAGCGTCTGCGCCGACTATATCGGTGGCGAAAGTTACCTTTCCGCCCAAAAGCTCGTTGAGCCTTGCCGCAACGGGAGCGAGGGTGAATTTCTTGGCGTCGTCTTTAAGAGCCTTGGCGATATATTCCGCCTTAGCCGCCGCCCTCTCCTCTTCGGGGAGAGCCTCGACAGCCTTTTTCTCCTTCTTATTCAAACCGAAGCCCTCGGTGAATATATTGTGGGGTTTGCCCATGTGGGAACAGAGGATCACTTTCGCACCGTTATCCATGAGGTATTTGATGGTGGGAAGTGCGCCCTGAATACGGTTTTCATCGGTGATGACGCCGTCTTTCATGGGAACGTTGAAGTCGACGCGGACAAGGCATCTCTTGCCACGGACGTCGATATCTTTGATAGACATTTTATTCATAAACGTAACTCCTTTAAAAGTTATTATTTTTTACCAAACTATATTTTATACTTTTACGAAATAATTGTCAATGAAAAAAGGCATTTTCAAGTCAAAAAAATGCCTTTTGAATATCTTTTCGTCTCTTTTTCACAATTTTGAGGCGTAAACGGGCGCACGTTTGTCGTACACGGCAGCCGATACGAGCTTTGTAAACGGTTTTAAAAGAGGTAAAGTTATTATGGAGATAACCACGTTGAAGAGGGTGTGGAAGTCGGCTATGCACCGCTCGACGCTTCTGCCCGACGTGAAAGCCGAGGAGAAGCCCTCGCCGAAAAGGAGCAGAAAGGGAAAGAAAATAAGCGTGCCGAAGAGGTTGAAAAAGAGATTGAAAAACGCCGTTCGCCTCGCCGCCTCGCCCTTTTTCATCGAAGCAATTATCACGGGAAAACACGAGCCGATATTTGAGCCGAGTATAAGAAACATTGCGCTTTCAAAGCCTATAAGCCCGTTTCCGGCAAGCACGATCATCATGCCCGTAACTGCGGAAGAACTCTGCACAATGCCCGTTACGAGTATTCCGTTAAGGACGAGAAGCAAGGGGTTTGACATCATGAATATGTTTCTGAACCATAAAAAGCCCTTGAATCTCTCTACGCTTGCGCTCATTATCTCTATGCCGATAAATATAAGCCCCAGCCCGAGTGCAAGCCGCCCCGCCGCCCCTACTTTTTTATTGTCGAACGATGAGGCGACGATCCCGCCGAACGCAAGGAGCGAGCCTATCGCCGTTACGTTAAATGAGGAACTTCCCGACACGGAGATTATCTGCGCCGTCACGGTAGTTCCCACGTTTGCGCCCATAACCACGCCCGCCGCACCGTAAAAACTCATTACGCCGCTTTCGACGAGCCCGACGGCGATAACGCTTACCGCAACGCTGCTCTGCGCTATCGCCGTTACGCCTGCGCCTGCGAAAAAACAGAGAACGGAATTGCCCGAACACCTGCCAATAAGCTTTCCGGCTCTTCCGCCCGGAGATATTTTAACGCCGCTTCCGAGCATTTTAAGCCCGAGCATAAATACGGCTATTCCGCCGAGCAGAAGAAATATTTCATTTATAATATATATTGCCATCGGCTACCCGTCTTTTCGTGATTTCATATAAAATTGTATGCGACGTATCACAAATTGATTACATTATTGCAAAATTATATTTTTTTCGACTAAAAAAAATAAAAATCGCAAATTGAGTTGACGAAACGGAGATAGGGTGCTATAATTTATTTATACTTTGCTTTATCTGATATAAAGAGGTGCT
>CACXDQ010000236.1 GCA_902766475.1 uncultured Eubacteriales bacterium | reverse complement strand
TTAAGCGCCGTTTCAGGATATTTACCTTTTACTATCGCGTCGTAAAAATACATTTGCGATGTAGCGTTCGCAAGTTCCGCAATCTCTACGTCTTTCGGATCATCGCTCGCAGGAATCTTCGGGATTATGTCCAAAGCCAAACCTATCTGCCCTTCAAGTTTCATCTTTCTGAACAGTTCTACGGTCTTTCCGTGTGCCAAAAGCGCATTATGTGCCGCGTCTAAACCCGCCTGACAATCTTTCCCGCAAGGCGGAACAAGCCCTAATCCGTATCCGCGCTTGGTAAAAACGATCGGTTCGTTTATCGTATACCAGATCTTGACCCTGTCACCGAAATGCTTAAAACATATCTTGGCGTAATCGGTAAAATACTTTACTATTTCTCTGTTAGCCCAGCCGCCTATCTCTTGCAACGCGGCAGGTAAATCCCAATGAAATAATGTTACCGTAGGTTCTATACCGCGCTTTATAAGCGCATCTATTATATTGTTATAGAAATCTATTCCTTTCCTATTGACTTTCCCCTTTCCGTTCGGCAATATTCTCGCCCAACTTATCGAAAAACGATAAGCGTTGATATTCAAACTTTTTAAAATGTCGAAATCTTCGTTATATCTATGATAATGGTCGATAGCCACATCAGCAGTGTCGTCGTTTCTTATTGAATGAGTTCCGCTGTGAACGTATCTGTCCCAAACGCTTTCGCCTTTGCCGTCTTCATTCCAAGCACCTTCAACCTGATACGCACTCGTCGCAGTACCAAACATAAATCCTTCGGGAAATTCTATATTATCGTCTTGCATCTATTCACTCCCTGACAACAATTGAAAATTATACGCTTAACGCCCATAATACTATTCTTAAATTTATTTTAATACCGATATTTTTCATTAAAAACAAACTTTGAAGTCTAAAAATTCTCATTTTGTGGCATTTTTCAGATGAAAACGCTTTTTTTTGAATAACTATTGAATTATTCGTTTTTTTTTGCTAAACTTAACTATATGAAACCGTTTTACGAAAAAACAAGAGATGAAAAATCTTTCATTCTTTTGGCAAAAAACAAGCGTTTTATAAATTATACCATGCATTTTCACGGTGTCTTTGAAATCTTTATCGTAAAAAAAGGCAACTTTACCTGTATATGCAACGGTAAAACTTTATCCGTTTGCGATAACACCATCGCTTTCTTCGATCATTACGATTTACACTATATCCCATACAATCAAAACCAAGCGGGTACTTTTCAATATATAATGACTATTCCGCCGAGATACCTTTTGAAATTCAACGAATTAAGAAACGGTAAAAGTTTTGCCGAAAATACTATCACCGACGAAAAACTCTGTAATTCTATAATTTCGCTTATAGACGAATATTTAGAATTTGAAAGCGATAACGATTACGCGCGCGAAGCCGTTATAGACCTGATATTTTCCCAACTTTACAAAAAAATGACTTTCGTAGATCAATTTCAACGAAGTAAAGATTTTATGATAATTAAAAATATTCTCGTCTATATAGAAAATAACTTTAAAGAAAATATATCCAGAAAATCCATCGCAAAAACTCTCGGCTACACGGAAACTTATATTTCTAAAACCTTCCATCAATATATCGGCTATTCTATCCCGCACTACACTAATTTATTGCGACTCTCCTATATAGAAAAAAACAAAAATAAAAAAGACAAAAAACTGACTACGCTAATTATGGAATCGGGATTTAAGAGCGTTCAGTCATACTACCGCAACAAAAAATTAACGGATGAGTTCCCTCCCTCCGATAACTG
This sequence comes from uncultured Eubacteriales bacterium, assembly GCA_902766475.1. Classification (GTDB taxonomy): domain Bacteria; phylum Bacillota; class Clostridia; order Christensenellales; family Borkfalkiaceae; genus UBA10281. The sequence continues at coordinate 1,489 of CACXDQ010000236.1, read as the reverse complement.
AAACGAATTAAATTACGTATGTTTCTACATAAAAATAACTCCGACAAACCTATTTTCAGCAGTCGGAGTTATTTTTTTACATTCTACTTTGGTCTTTTATTATTCTACCAAATGAAAGTTTTTAATCGTTTTTAAAATTTTATCGGATAACTTTACGTTGCAATACACGTCGTCAAATTCCGAAATATGCGCTAAATTATGATAAAATCCTTTGTTCTCTTTCGTTCCGTCAAGAAGAAGAATTTTCCGCTTGGAATACTCCATCATAGCCCTTCGCACAAAATTTTCTTCTTCCGAAGTGTCCGTCGCATACCCCGTTTCGGACAATCCGTGGCAAGACAATAGACAAATGTCCGCATTAAATGTTCGTATCGTGTTTATAGCCGTTTGCCCAACAAAAGAATAAGAAGCGTTTATTGCCCTGCCGCCCGTGGAAATATACTGCATATCGGATTCATTAAGATAGTATATCGTTTTTATTCCGCTCGTTATCACGATAAGGTCGTTATACCGTTTAAGATTTTCGACAGCGTACATTGCTGTCGATGACGCGTCAAGCATAATCACATATCCGTCCCTTACAGCGTCATGAACTGCCCTTTCGGCTATTTTCATTTTGACAGATTTTTCAAAACTTTCCCGTTCGAAAAACGAAGTGTTCTTGTTTGCGTATACCGATAAAGAACATACTTTACCGTGAGAACGAATTATAAGCCCTTTTTCTTCCATAGATGCAAGCGTTCGCCTTATCGTCGAATCGCTTACGTATAAAAGTTTTTTTAAAGTGTTTATACTGATTGATTGTTTTTCTTTCAACGCGTCCAACACGATGCGTTCTCTATTTTCGTACATACCGTCTCCCTTTTTATTTTAACCCCCTATTTAACTTTTGTCAATACAAAAATAACGCGTTTTTGAACGGTTTGAGCATTTTTTATAAGTTTAACGCCCGTTTTAAGAACGTTACAGCCAAATATCACATTAACCTTTGCTCATTTCGGTCATTTATTATATAATCGAAATATAAGATTATTATATATAATTATGTAAATAATTTTAAAGGAGTTTTAAATGAAAAACCGCAACGTTACAACGATTACGCTAAACCCTGCTTTTGATATGCACTATTCGATAGAGAATTTTCGCACGGGAAAAGAAAATTTTGTTCAAAATTTTTTCTGTGATGCCGGCGGAAAAGGTGTAAATATATCACGCGCACTGCTTACGGGCGACGTTAAAAATACCGCGATTATTCTTCTCGGAAAAAATAATGCTAAAACATTTATAAAATCCATCAAAGAACAAGGAATCAAAGACCACAAAATTATTTTCGTGAAAGGAAATATCCGCGAAAACATAACCATACACGACCCTTTCGGGAAAGAAACACGGATAAGTTTTAACGGATCTGAAATAAATTATGATTTTACGAGCAAATTGCTGAAATTAACCAACAGGTTATCGGAAGGCGACGTTTTAACCTTAACCG
>CACXDQ010000235.1 GCA_902766475.1 uncultured Eubacteriales bacterium | reverse complement strand
GCGTATAATAATGAATATGCAAAAATCGCCGCCGAGCATATAGACGACGAAGAGCAAAAGAGCGAGATAGAGGTCGACGAAAAGTATCTGAAATACGTTATGGAAGGGCTTGACAGCGGCAAGGCGGGCTATGCGCTTTCCGTATCGTTTTTCGACGTAATAAAGGGTGTGCCCAACCTTTCCGGCTTGTTTCTTTATAAACTCGCTATGCAAATCGAAGGCTTTGCGGAAAACGTAAAAATGGATGATATCAAAGTCGGCGTACTTACCGAATCGGAATTCGATTTGTTCTATTTGATGGACGTACATAATCGTATCATAATCGGTTCGCATGCAAGTTCCGACAGCCTCGGCATGGACGTGTTGCTGATGCTTATGTTCTTAATGTTCTTTATAATGTCCATCGTGATGGTAATCGTCCTTACGGTATTGCTCATAAAGACGATAATTTCCGCACTTGTGGGGCTCGGCGGTAAAAAGGGTGCGTTTTTCAACCATGGCATACTGGCGTTTTCCGACGTGTTGAATGCTTTTGCTTTCCTTTTGGTTATTGCGCTGTTCCTTGCCCTTGACGGCAATTATATTGCGATAACGACTTCGGGTGCGGTCATATTCGCCGTTCTCGGAATAGGCGTTTTGCTCAACTTTATCGGCGGCAGAACGAGAGATAACGGCAACTTAAACGGCACTTTAAACGCAATGCAGATAGGCTCTTTGATAGAGATCGCCATCGAGGCGGCTATAATCACAATTTTCCTCGGCGCCGGCGGACTTGTTTCAACTTCTTTCACGAAAGAAAGCTTTGCGGCGCTCTATAAACTTATCCCGATGGACAACGAATATTTGATTATGATCCCGCTTATCCCTGCGCTTGTGGGCGGACTTGGCGGAGTGATCGGTATCGGACAAAAAGTTCTCAATATCTGTACCATAAACCCCAAATACGGCAAGAGATTGGCGGCTATATACAATAGGGAAACTGTACACCCCGTAGCGCCGGCGGGCTTTGCCATGGCGGAATCGATACTTGTCATAATCGGTGCGGCTTGGTACGTCGTCGTCGCTCCCGACGCCTCTGCGAGAATTGCCCCGATAGCCGTGATCGTGCTTGCGATACTTCTCATAGTTGTAAATATCGTAACCCGTAAAATGGCGGATAAATACGATCAGAACTTCACTTTGGAAAAGGCGGCTGTAATACTCAATTCCGCACTCTACGACGAGGGGAGCGAGCAAGACGGCATATTCAAGCTCTATTTCAAGGCAGGCTCTTTGGCAACCGCAACGAACGTGGCGAATGTAACGAATACGGCAACGGCGGCGAACGACGTTCAAAAAGCAGAGCCGCAACAAGCAGAGCCGAGCGGCGAGCTTGCGGCGACGGAAGAGCAAAAAGAAGAATGATATAAAATCAAGGTACAATAAGGCGGTCGGAAAAAGTTTTTCCGACCGCCTTTTGACAATACAAGACGAAAACCGTGTTTTCTATTGACTTTTACGGCGGTTTTATCGTATAATATACCCGTATGGAAAAGGCGTTTATGCGTGCGGCAAAGACCGCCGAAAAGCAAATAATCATCGAACGGTCGAGATTTATAGGCAAAGTCTTTACGGTAAAGACGGAGGACGAGGCGAGGGAATATATAAATTCCGTCAAAAAGGAACACCCTTTCGCCACGCACAACTGCTACGCTTACGTTGCGGAGCGTGGTGCTATCGCCCGCTTTTCGGACGACGGCGAGCCGCAAGGCACAGCCGGTATGCCCATGCTCGAAGTGCTTAAAAACAGAGGTCTGTCGGACACCCTCGTCGTAATTACGAGGTATTTCGGCGGAATAAAACTCGGCGCAGGGGGGCTTGTGAGGGCTTATTCCTCTACCGCTGCCGCCGCTCTGGACGAGGCCGGGGTAGAAGAACTTCGCCCGTCTAACGTAATTAAGGTAGTTGTCGCATACGACAAGTATTCGGCATTTTTGAAATTTTGCGAGAAAAGGACGATTATAACGACGGATACCGCTTACGGCGAAAACGTCGAAATAACCGTTGCCGTGCCGACGGAAGATGCGGCTGAATTTAAAGAAAATCTCACCGACTTTATGGCGGGAAAAGTTGAGATAATCGACCTATCGGCGGACTTTTTCGTTTATCCGAGGTAATTTATGAAAACGATAACGGACATTTTACCCCAAAAGAACAACCCCACGAGGTGCAGCGTATATCTCGACAATTCGTTTTATTGCGGCTTAGAACTCGAAACGGTGATGAGGGCAAGGCTTAAAAAAGGAATGGGGATAGAAGAGGAAGAACTCGACGAAATACAGCTTGAAAGCGAGAGGGTAAGGGCGACGGATAAGGCGCTCAACTTCATTTCAAAATCGGCAAAGACGGAAAGGCAAGTGAGAGATTATCTCTGTCAAAAGGGCTACACCCAAAAGACGGTCGACGAAGTTATTTCCAAAATGGGCGGTTACGGGTTTATCGACGACGAGAATTACGCCGATGAATACGTCAAGAGCTTGTCCGGCAAAAAGGGCAAGAGGCTCATTTTCATGGAGCTTAAAAAGAGGGGCGTAAGCGACGATCTCGCAAGTAGGGCGATAGACGGGGCAAGCCCCGAAAAAGAGGCTGACGGCGCACTCGCTCTCGCCCGAAAATACGTCAAAAACAAACCTATAGACCGAGATTTGAAGTTGAAATGCTATAAACACCTACTCTCAAAGGGCTTTGATTACGACGTGGCGAAAGACGCCGTAGATAAACTTTCGGAAGATGAAGATTATTAAATTTGAAAAGATAGATTCCACAAATAACTATTTAAAGGGCTTGAAAAAGCCGAAAGAGGACGTCGTTGCCATCGCCGACGAGCAGACGGGCGGCAGAGGGAGCAAGGGCAGAAGTTTTTCGTCGCTAAGTGGCGGCGTGTACCTCTCGGCGCTCAAATTAAACCCGTGCAAGACGGCCGATAGCTTTACTATTATGGAAAATGCGGCGCTCGCCGTGTGCAGAACGCTGTCGGCGTTCGGTATCGAGGGCGGTATAAAATGGCCAAACGACGTGTTCGTAAACGGCAAGAAAATTTGCGGAATACTCATTGAAAACGTGTTCGGCGGCGACATGGTAACGAGGTCGGTAACGGGTATCGGGCTGAACGTAAACAACCCCCTACCCGCCGAGCTTAAAGAAATTGCCACGACGATGAAAGAGGTCGCCTGTAAGGAATTTTCCGTGCAGACGGTGAGGGCGACGCTCGTTTACAATCTGTTTTTAACGCCGTCCGCCGAGGAATACAAGCGCCGTTCGCTCGTTCTGGGCAAGGAAATAAAGATTATAAAGCCCGACGGAACTGAGTATTTCGGCGTTGCGGAGGACGTTTTGCCCAACGGCAATTTGCTTTTAAAGGGCGGCGAAGTTCTTTCTTCCGCCGAAGTGTCGATATTGATTTAAGCCGAATGAATTCCCTTTATCCGACTTTATATTTCTAAATTTTATATCGTCTTTTCGAGAGATTCTATTGCCATACCCCACTTGTGGGGCCCCTGTCAAAAATATTTGCCTTCGG
>CACXDQ010000234.1 GCA_902766475.1 uncultured Eubacteriales bacterium | reverse complement strand
GCTCAGCCCCAAAAGGGCAACCGCAACGGCAAAAAAACAGAAGAAGAGCCTATTCCGACGGGTGAGGGCGTCGAAGAGCCCGTTCCGCAAGACGACGGAGCATACACAGAAGAGCCCGTTCCGCAAGGCGACGGCGCACATGTCGAGGAGTCCGCTCCGCAAGGCGGCGGCGCAAAGGAAAAGGAATTCGATCTTCCCGACAACAGCGAGGTAAGCGATGTCTTTTGACGGGAAAACACGTATTTTAAAGATCGACGATAAGTCTTTGAAAGCGGCGAGAGAGCTTATTTTAAGCGAAGAGCTCGTTGCATTTCCGACGGAAACGGTCTACGGGCTTGGTGCAACGGCGCTTAGCGACAGCGCCGTCGAGAAGATATTCAAAGCCAAGGGCAGACCGTCGGACAACCCCCTTATCGTCCACGTTCACGAAGATTACGACATAGAAAAACTTGTATATATCGATCACGACTATGCGAGAAAATTGAGAGAAAAATTCGTTCCGGGCCCGCTCACGATGGTTTACAGAAGCCGAGGAGCGGTTAGCCCGATCGTAACTTGCGGGCTCGATACCGTCGGCATAAGGGTGCCGTACCACGAGGGAGCGAGAAAGTTTTTGAGGGCGGTCGGCGTACCGATTGCGGCGCCGTCGGCTAACGTTTCAAAGCACACAAGCCCCGTTACGGCAAAACACGTCTACGACGATTTAAGCGGTAAAATACCACTTATTTTGGACGGCGGAAAGTGTAGCGGCGGCATCGAAAGCACGGTTTTGGACGTTACGACGGACACGCCGATAATTCTTCGGAGCGGTCTTGTTACCGCCGAGATGATAAAAGAAGTGGTCGGCAAGTGCGAATATTCTCTGAATAAGCCCACCGACAAGGCGAGGGCGCCCGGTATGAAATATACTCACTATTGCCCGAGGTGCGAAACGGCGCTTTTCGGCGCTAACGAAACGGAAAGGGCGCAGAGCTTTTACGATATTTGCGTAAAAGATGGCAAAAAACCGTTGTTTTTAAGTTACGGCGACTTGGATAATAAGCTCAGCGGCAATAAATTTTATCTCGGCAAAACCGCCGAGGAGATAGCTTCAAATCTCTATTACGGGCTTTTGGAGGGAGAAAAGACTTACGACGTCATCATTGCTTTCGAGGTGGTTACGGGAAGCGACGTCGACGTAGGTATAATGAACAGGCTGTCAAAGGCTTGCGCAAAAAAATAAAACGAGGGTAAGACATTGAAAGTAGCATTGGGTTTCGACCACGCCGGCATAAGGTTTAAGCCGACGATAATCAAATACTTGCAAGAACACGGCTTCGAATATACCGACTTCGGGACTTACACCGAAGAGTCGTGCAATTATGCCGAGTATGCCGAGGCGGTAGCCGAGGCGGTAAAAGACGGCAAGGCGGACAGAGGAATACTCGTTTGCGGAACGGGTATCGGCATGAGCATTGCGGCAAACAAGGTGCCCGGGATAAGATGCGCACATTGCCACGACGTGTTTTCGGCGAGGGCGACGAGGCTCCACAACGACGCAAACGTCATCGCTATGGGCGAGAGAGTTATCGGAACGGGCGTGATGCTCGAGATAATAGACGCTTTTTTAAATACCGAGTTCGAGGGCGGCAGACACGTTGCGAGAATTGCGAAAATTACCGAAATAGAAAATAAATACTGTAAATAAAAAGAGGTAAAACCAAAATGAAAATTCTTTTTTACGGCGACAGTATCACCGATATGGGAAGAAACAGAGAAGTTGACGTCGGAAACATATTCAGTTACGGCGCCGGCTATCCCTATGCGGTAGCTTGCGAACTTTTCAAGGAAGATCCTAACGCCTATACCTTGATAAACAAGGGCATAAGCGGAAACAGAACAGTCGACCTCTATGCGAGGGTAAAGTGCGACGTGTGGAACTTTGAACCGGATCTGTTAAGTATCCTCATAGGCGTGAACGACGTCTGGCACGAACAGGCCGGCAACGGAGTTGAGATAGACAGATTCGAAAAGGTATATTCCATGCTGATAGAGGACACGAAAAAAAGACTTCCCGGCACTGAGATATTGCTTATGGAGCCGTTCGTATTGCACGGAGCGGCGACGGAGAATTGGGAGCTTTTCAAACAGGTTTACGACTATGCGAAAGTGGTGAAAAAGCTTGCCGATAAATACGGGCTGTATTTCCTTCCCCTTCAAAAGAAATTTGACGAGGCGGCGGAAAAATACGGTCCCGAGCCGTATCTTTACGACGGAGTTCACCCGAACGTAGCCGGCGCTAAGCTCATTGCGGACGAATGGGTAGACTATTTCAGAAAAAACATAAAGAAAAAATAATTTATTAAAGGAGAACATATATGGGAAACTTACACGTACTTAACCACCCGCTCATTCAGCACAAAGTGTCTATGATGAGAATGGTAGAAACCAACACCAAAGATTTCAGGGCTCTTGCCAACGAGATCTCGCTCTTGATGGCGTATGAGGTAACGAGAGATCTTCCTCTTGAATCGAAGGAGATCGAAACGCCTATCTGCAAGACGCAGGCTAAATTCGTAGCGGGCAGAAGCATCGGTGTAGTGCCTATTTTAAGAGCGGGGCTCGGCATGGTCGACGGAATACTTACTCTTATCCCCAACGCTAAGGTAGGACACGTCGGTCTTTACAGAGATCCGAGAACGCACAAGCCGGTAGAATATTATTGTAAACTTCCGATCGACGCCGAAAAGAGAACGCTTATCGTAGTCGATCCGATGCTTGCAACGGGCGGAAGCGCTGTCGCGGCTATACAGTTCCTCAAAGACAGAGGTTGTAGCGATATTAAGCTTATGAACCTCATCGCCGCACCCGAGGGCGCAAAGGCGGTTATGGACGCTCATCCCGACGTCGACATATACGTCGCTTCGATGGATGAAAAGCTCAACGAAAACGCATATATCGTTCCCGGTCTCGGCGACGCCGGCGACAGATTGTTCGGAACGAAGTAATATATATCATTATATAGAAGGGATAACATGAATAACAAAGTGAGAAAGGCTGTAATACCCGTAGCCGGTTACGGCACGAGGTTTTTGCCGTTTACGAAAGCAGTTCCGAAGCCGATGCTTCCCATACTTAATAAGCCCGCATTGCAAGTCATCACCGAAGAGGTGGTAAAGAGCGGAATAACTGACGTGCTGTTTATCGTCGGCTATAAAAAAGAGATTCTGGAAAGTCATTTCAAGCCCGCCGAAGAGCTTGAAAAAATGCTTGAAAGCAAGGGTAAATTAAACTTTTTGGAAGAGGTGAGATACCCCACTTCCATGGCTAATATTTCATACATAATTCAAGAGGAGCAGAACGGCACGGCAAGCGCCGTCGGGCTCGCCAAGGAATTTGTCGGAAACGAGCCGTTCGCCGTCCTTTTCGGCGACGACGTAATGTACAATGAGGGCAGACCGGTCATAGGTCAGCTTATCGACGTCTACGAGAAGTACGGAAAAACGGTGCTCGGCTGCAAGAGGGTGAGCATGGACGATATATCCAAATATGCGTCCGTGGAATATTCTTCGGTCTTAGAGGACGGCGTTTACGCCATGACGAAAGTTACCGAAAAACCCAAGAAAGAAGAGGCGAAAAGCGATATTGCGCCCCTCGGCAGATACGTCTGTTCGCCCGACATCTTCGAGATCATCGAAAACCTCGGCAAGGGCGCTAACGGCGAGTATCAGTTCACCGACGCCCTCGACGCTCAGGCTCGTCAGGGCAAGGCGCTCGCCTATACCTTCAAGGGTACGAGATACGATATGGGCGACAGGCTCGGTTACTTAAAAGCCAATATAGAATACGGTTTAAGGGACGAGAGCCTTAAAGATCAGTTTAAAGAGTATTTAAAAGATTTAGTTAATAAAATTTAACTTTTATGAACGATTACAGGTTATCGGAAGGGGCGAATTCGGTTTACGTAAATGCGAAAGTCCTCGCCAAAAACTTAAATTTAAGCCACGTCGGATCGGAAATGATCCTTTTCGGCTTACTCCATTTGCCCAGAAGCAACGCTTGCGGAATTTTGGGCAAGTTCGGCGTGGATAAATATAATATCGTCAATCACGTCGTTTTGCCGACGGGCAGAAAATATACCGTCGGCAAATACAGCGTAAATTCGAGGGTGATAATGGAAAAGGCTGCCGGCATTGCGAGCAGAGTGGGAAGCGACTCAATAAACACCGAACACCTCTTGCTTGCGATAGTCGATTTCCCCGAGTGCCGTGCGTATGAAATACTCTGTGAAATGGGCGTTTCCATACCCGAACTTACGGAAGCATTGACTCAAGCCGTGTTTAAGTCGTCTATCGGCTCATACGGCGACGTGGGCGGTTTTTCCACGGAAGATAACATATCGTTTAAAAGGGCGAATACCGAAACCAAGCTCGAAGAGGAAAGGGAAGAGTTCAAGTTAAGCGACGTTCCCGAAACGAGCGAAAAATCCGAAAAGACGGATGAAAACGGCGACGACCCCTTAAAAAATTTCGGTTACGACCTCACCGAGCGTGCCCGCATGGGCAAGATCGATCCCGTTATCGGAAGAGATAAGGAGATCGAAAGGGTAGTTCAGGCGCTGTCGAGAAGAGGTAAGAACAGCCCCGTACTCGTGGGTGAGCCGGGCGTTGGGAAAAGCGCCGTCGTCGAGGG
>CACXDQ010000233.1 GCA_902766475.1 uncultured Eubacteriales bacterium | reverse complement strand
CAAGAAAAATCGGTTGAGAGAAAAACTCAGATTTATGCGCAGTAGCCGAAAGAAAACAAAGATTTAACTCGTTAAAACGACTGAATTTCGGCTAAAACCGATAATGACAAAAATCGCCCATAAATGCATTTCAAAAAGGGGCTGTCGCAACGTGAAAATTCACGTTGCGACAGCCCCTTTCCCATTATTGTTTTATTCAGGCAATTCTTGCCCGACGTAGGTAAACCGTTCGGTCGGCTTGCCGTCTTTGCCGACGACAATTTCGCTCCACATACCTATCGGGCGTACCCAAACGCCACGCTCACCATATAAAGCTCTATATACAACTACCTTTTCGAGCGTTTCGCTGTCCGTCGCTATATATAATAGTTCATAATAGTTGCCTTTAAAATGCTTATATACTCCTCGTTTCAATTCACTCATCGTCGCTATTCTCCGATTTTATGTTTTTCCAATAATCGACAAGCCCGGCGAAATACACCGTCTGCGCACCGCCTTTAAGCTCTTCCGTGCCGCCCGACGAAAGCGCACTCGAAGCGATGACGAACATTTCTATTGCGTTGCCGTCCGCATCAAGGGCGACGACCTCGTCGATGAGCGCAGAGCCGTAAAACTCTATATAAACCCTATCGAATTCGCCGAGCGAAGAGAGATTTTCACCGAGGTAAATTCTGCCCGTGGCTTTAAATACCGCCAATTCCTCTTGCGAGAGATTGCCACTGCCGCCGGCTGAATAGACCTCTTTGTCGCCCTTTTTGAATATTACCTTAAACCTACTTCCGACCGAGAAATAATCGGCTATGATATAGATTTTATCGGGTGTGGAATGGAACAGAAGTTCGACCTTGTGCGTGGGCGTTTTCACGTCGTCCGGCACTTCGTAATAATCTGATTTCACGGTATAGGGAGCAAGGCGGACTTTATCCCCTGCCGCCTCGACGTTATCCGCACGCTCGTATTCGTAGCCGCGTTCGCTTGCAAGCTCGTAGCGGTAAGTCGATTTTGCGTCGCCCTCGGGGAAACCCGAATAGCTGAAACCGTAATTGCCGCCCGCCTTGTCTGTTTCGCTGTAATTTACGTTCACGACGGTTTTGAGCGAATCGAAAGGCACACGCTTGCCCTCTTCGAGTTCGGAGATGAGATAGCTCTTTATATATGCGTCGGAAACGGTATATATAAAGCTGTCGTCAATTAAAATTCTATTGATAAATCTGTATTCCGCAAACTCGTCGTCGGAAACGTAGCCGTCCTTGAAGTCGGACAGATAGGCAAGGGGCGTTAAAGAATATTTTTGCGCTATGGGAAGCTCTTCGCCCTCGTTTTCGGTATTTTTTTCGACGATGCGGAAGATATAAGCGCCTTGACGGCGGTCGTAACCGCTCGCCCTCGTTGCGGAGAAACCGAATATCATGGCTCTATCGTCAACGCAGAATGCGTGAATGTTTTCAAGCGCTTCGGCGTAGAAGAAATCGGGCACGGAGAAAGAGTTTATAAGCTGAGGAATATCGCTTTTAACGTCATATAGCCCCACTTGCAGCTCTCTCGTGTTGGCAGATTGTTCCGTTCCGCCGTAGCCGACGCCAATTAAGAGTTCGTCCGATACGGAATAGGTATAGCCCGAATATCCCGTCACCTTCACAGCGCCGACGACGAACATATCGTTTGCGTCGGTAACGTCAACTTTAAACAGCGGATCGACGTTTCTGTAAGTTACGATATAGCAATACAGTCTGCCGTCTACCTCGTTGTAAGAAACGCTCTTTACGTTTTCACGGGGAGCTATTTTTTCGAGTTGGTTTATGTAGTGCATATTTCTGTCGAGGGCGGCGACGGTAGAGCCGCTTCCGTCCGTCTTTTCGGCGGCGACGTAGAGCTTTTCGCCGTATTCTTTAAGCGAAAGTCTGTCCTTTATCACGTAATTTTCAAACGTGACGTGCCCCGTTTCACGCAAAGTCATATTGTCGAGGCGGAAGAGATAGACGTATTTAGTAACCTTATAAGCGGTGTAAACCCTCGCTCCGCAACCCGTATTGCGCACGTCGTCAAGCTTTTCGTTGATGGAATAGTTATAAAGTCCGTAAATTGCGTTTTCGGACATATACACGTCGTAAACGGCGCAATTTGTGTAGCACGAGGCGGTAGAATCAAGAGCGGACAAGTCTATTTTTATAAAGAAAGAAAAGCTGCTGGAGTAAGACACGGTAAACTTATCGCCTATTACGTCCGAATAGCTCACGTTTTCGGTGTAAGCCTCTTTCAGCTCGCCGTTTTCAAGATACCCCGAAGTGCCGAGCGTTCCGTCGAAGTAGCGGCTCTCGTTTTTGCGCTGAGCAAAGACGTAGAGAAGATTTCTGCTTTTATATAATCTCGAAGAATAGAAATTTGCGTTTATCTCGGCTGAATACAAAAGCGCCGTATCCATACCTTCCGACAAGCCGAAAACGTGAATGGAAGTTCTCGAATTTTCAATGCCGAAAGAGGATATAACGACGAGCCTGTCGTCGGTAACGAACAGTTCTTTCGGGGTAACGTTAATTAAAGCGTATCTCGACACGAGCGACAAATAGCCGTTTTCGACCTTGCTGACGGTAACGCCGTCACGCTGGGCTTTGAAAATGTAATTGCCCTTCATCTTGACGATATCGCCCTCGTCTACGCCGACTTCCTGAACGTTGGTTTCCGTGCCGTTGTTTCCGTTGTCATCTGCCGGACTTTCTTTGCCGCCGCACGAAGTGGCGGACAGCATGAGCGCAAATGCAAGCATTGCCATAAGCACTAAAATAGCGATTCTCTTTGAAACTTTCATCTGTTTTCTCCTATTTCATTATTTTCTATAAGCTTTTTCACGATAAAAATTGCGGAAATTACGGTTACGGCAAGACAGACGAGCTGAAACGCCGACAAGCCGAATAAGTTTTCGTAAACGTAGCTCGGTTTGAAAAATTCAATTATAAACCGAAACAGAGAATATGCGCACGCATACCACACGGCGTTAAGCCTCTTTATCTCGTAAATTACCAAAAACCCGACCGCTAAGAATATTTCGACGAGGTTTAAAGCTCCGCCGCAACAGCCCGCCGCAACGCAGCCCACCCTCGCTATCGCCGTGAACACAAGCACGCTCGGCACAGCCTTGTCGGCAAGCTTTTCGCTCCCGAATATCTTGGGCAAAACCATTAGTTCGCCCAAAAACAGCATTGAGTTATAATATAGGCAGAAATCGACTTCGACCTTTATCCCTCTCGTTTCGAGTATCTTTTCCTTGACGGAACACAGTGCAAGAGTTATTAAAAACGACGTAATGAGCGCCGAGGCGTACACGGCGATCGCAAACGGGAAATTTTTGTATTTCTTCCTTATTATATATTGATATAGCGCCGCCGAAAGTGCGCCGACGATAAGTGCGCCGATATAGATGGGGTGCTTGCCCCAAAAAACCGCAAACGCTCTCATCAACCTATCACCTTGACGTGTTTTCTGTAATACGATCTGTAAGCGATAGTTACGGGCATATCGTTCGAGATACATTCTATCTTAGCCGAAATCGTAAATTCCGTGAGCGATTTTACAACGATAAGCCCCTCGCCCGTAACGTCGGAAACGGCAACGTTTTCGCCGCCGATTAGAAGTTCGCCGCCAAATGCCGCCGCAAACATTTTAAGCCCTGCGGCGATAGACCGCTCTTCATACGTTATATAATAGGTATAGGTGTTTGCTTGTGTGCGCTTTCTGTCAAGCTCTTTTATGTGCGACGGATCTGACGAAACGACCTCTTCGGGAAGGGCATACACGAGCGAAGATATGAGCGAGCCGTTAAGCCCCGTATCGCTTTTTACTCGCCCCCTCACGGAGAAAAGATCGGATATGACGGCGGAATAGGAAAAAGTCTGCCCCTTGTCGTCCGTAAACTCCGAAAAGCTCGTGCCGTTTTCGGTTTCGCCCGAAAAGGTTACGGCGGCTGCCTCACGTTCGCCGCCATAGCTTACGGAGAGCGAACAGACGTATTCGCTGTCCTCACCGTAATCGACAAATTCAAACGCCGTTTTGAGATGCCGCATATTTTCGTTTACGCCGTCGTAGATGTCGACGTCATCCGACGTTTTGTTTGTCGAGCCGCCGCACGCCGCCACGGTAAACAGCGCCGCCGCCGACAATATATATAATATTGTTTTAAAAAATTTTTTCATTGCGTTTCACTTCCGTATGTGCCTTTTATGTAATTATCATACCATAATCGGGCGAAATAATCAAGTTTTTTTGCGAAAAACGGACTCAACGCTTAGTTGAGTCCGTAATTTTCAACTCTCATATTACGAGAGTTTTGTTTTTTTGAGTTTAAAAAGTGGGGCTATAAGTCGATTATCGCAAAATTTTCGACTCTCTTAATCGGTTTCGACAAAAATCGCAAATTTGCCTTAAAACCGCTTGACAGCTGTTTTTGCTCTTTATCAGAGTTTATCATTCTAATCAAAAACTTCCCTTTTCGAGAGACCCATTCGACTCGCTATCGCTCGCTCAGGGTGACAATAAAAAAGGAAAAGGTCGCTCAGGGTGACAAAATAATGT
>CACXDQ010000232.1 GCA_902766475.1 uncultured Eubacteriales bacterium | reverse complement strand
CTGCGGAGCTTTCTTCCGATGAGGAAGAAGAACTCATTTCAAAGAGAAAGCTTATACAAAGCGCCGAAAAGTTATCGTCGTCTTTTTCGGGGGCGATAAGTGCGCTCTCTAGCGACGATTGTGCGATTGACCTCGTAAATAAAAGCCTGCACGATATAAATCAGATAAGCTCTTTAGACGATAAATATTTTGCCATAAGCGAACGCTTAAAATCGGTTTCCGTCGAATTGAATGATATTTCCGCAACGCTTGAAGATTACAGCTCGGAATGTAGCTTCGACGAAGCCGATGCGGACAGAGTTGAAAACAGACTTGATAAAATCAAGTCTATAAAGAAAAAATACGGTATTGATATTGAGTCTGTTTTAAGTTTTTTGCAAAACGCCAGGGAAGAGTATTCAAGGCTTATAAATTTCGACGAAGAATATTCTAAGCTTATTGCCGAAAAGAAAAAATATATCGACCAACTCAATAAGCTTTATTTCGAGCTTTCCGATTTAAGGCGAAAAAACGCAGTTAAGTTATGCGAAAACGTCGAGAAACAGCTTGCCGAACTCGGTATGAAAGGAGCAAAATTTTCAATTGATTTTGAAGATTTAAAGGAAGTGTCCGATTCCCCTTATTCCGAAAACGGAGCCGATGAGATAGAGTTTATGTTTTCCGCCAACTTAGGCGAGCCGTTAAAACCAATGTCGAAGATAATCAGCGGCGGAGAAATGAGCAGATTTATGCTTGCTTTGAAGGTCATCATTGCCGATTATCAAGATATTAAAACTTATATTTTCGACGAGATCGATACGGGCATTAGCGGCAATATCGCTAGAATAGTTGCGGAAAAATTCGCCGACATTTCATTGTCTGTTCAGGTAATTGCGATTTCGCATCTTCCTCAAGTTTGCGCTATGAGCGACAATTCGCTCCTTATAAGTAAAAACGAAGAAAACGGCAAGACGTTTACCAACGTTTTGAAGCTTAACGAAACGCAGAAGATCTCTGAAGTTATAAGGCTTATCGGCGGCGACGTCGGAAGCGATGCGGCACAAAAGCACGCCGAAGAGATGATCGAAAAAGCCAATTTATTTAAAAAACATTTATAACAAAAATCAGCTCCGTTTTCGGAGCTTTTTGTTTGTCTGTTATAGAATAGCTTTTATTTTTCTTCGCATACTATGACGGAATTATTCAGCGGAGGCATAAATGAAGCTATTTAAAAAACTTTTTCTGAGCTGTTTTTGTCTATTATTTTCTATTATAGTTTTTTACGGAAATGCAAACGTTGCGCATGCGAATGATAACGAACTGTATTTGGGCGGCATTCCGGCAGGTTTTGTCGTTAAATCGAGCGGAGCTACCGTTATTGCGCTAAGCGACGTAATAACTGATGAGGAAATATCATCGCCGTCTAAGATGTCTGATATTAAGGTTGGTGATATTATATTGTCGGTTGACGGAATATCTATAAGCGGTGCGGAAAATATATCCGAAGCTCTTAAAGATTGCAACGGAAATCCCGTCGAAGTGATTATTTTACGGGACAATAAAAAGATAACCAAGTATATCACGCCGAAAAAGGATAAATTCGGAATATATAAACTCGGAGTTTTCGTCCGTGACGATCTGAACGGTATAGGCACTATCACTTATTTTACCGAAAACGGAAATTTCTGCGCTCTTGGGCACCCCGTTGTTGGCGACAACGGAAAAGATCTTGAAATTTTGGGCGGTGAAGCTTATTATTGTTCTATAATTGGCGTAAGCAAAGGCGAAAAGGGGAAAGCCGGTGAACTTAAAGGTATTTTTATTGACGATAAAAAAATCGGAGATATTACAAAAAATACTCCAACCGGTCTATACGGAACAGCTATTGAAAGCTTCGATTATAAAAATTTCAGAAAAGTCGAGCTTGGCGAGGCGGTGATGGGTGAGGCAACTATCTATACATGTATAGACGCAATCACACCAAAAGAATATAAGATAGAAATAGTTAAAACCGACAAGAATAACAAGGATAATAAAAATTTAGTTATAAAGATAATTGATAAAGAATTGCTCGATTATACTAACGGAATATTACAAGGTATGAGCGGTAGTCCTATTATACAAAACGATAAAATCGTCGGTGCCGTAACACATGTTTTTATAAACGATCCGACGAGAGGCTTCGGCATATCGATAGATAAAATGCTTAAAAATTGACATTTTTCGACCGTTATCCTCATAGACATATAATGTCTTGTGGGGATAATTTTATTTTTTCTATTGATTGTTATATTAAAAAAATTAAAAATAATTTAACTTTTTTAATCATCGGCGGAAGCTTATACGTCGTCGGCATTATACTCGGAATATTTTTTTTGGGAAAAGATAATATAAGTCATCTTTTTTTTGAAAACGTTTATAACTATTTTTTTAAGATATTCGATCCGTACAGCAGTCCGGTTTCAACTTCTTTTATAATGCTTTTAACTTGTATTGGATATACCGTTGTTTTTTTCGGTTTAAGCTTTACTTTTTTTACATATCCTTTACAGTTTATAATAATTATTTACAGAGGAGTTATCATCGGCGGTATCGCTCGATATTTTATAACATGTTTTGGAATAAACGGCTTTGTTTTATATTTTTTTGTAACTCTTCCTCAAAATCTTATAATAACCGCAGGGCTTTTGCTTTCAAGCGTGTTAAATTTCGACCACGTTACAAATCTCTGCGACAATAAACCGAATATAAAAGTAATGCTTTTTAATTCTTTGCTCGGCTTAGCCGTATGTTTTACCGCAATTATATATGGACTTTTAGTAGTTGTTGTAATTGTCAGACCTATGAATATATATTTCTGAATAAAAAAATAATTATTACGGAAAATAATATCAAGGAGTAAAAAATGAAAAAATTATTTTCTGTAATTATGCTTGTTATCGCACTTTCTTTATGTGCAATGACAAATATTGAAAGTTTAGGCGTAAATGCGGCACCGTCTGTTGATGTATCGTCGTCGTCGGCATATTTAATGGATTATAACAGCAAGACGGTTATTTTTGCAAAGGGTGAAAATAAGAGATTGACCATAGCGAGCATGACGAAGATCATGCTTTTAAACTTGTGTTTTGAAAAGCTTGACGAGGGCGAATTTACTCTTGAAGATGAAATAACGATAAGTAAAAATGCAAGCGGAATGGGCGGATCGCAAGTGTTTCTCGAAAGCGGGAAAAGCTATAAGGCAGGCGATTTGATAAAAAGTATTATAGTGGCGTCGGCAAATGACGCTTCCGTAGCGATGGCTGAGAGGTTATTCGGCTCCGAACAGGCGTGCGTCGATATAATGAACGAAAAATGCACCGAATGGGGACTTACCGATACGCTCTTTTCTAACTGTACCGGACTTCCCAAGCCCACGCAGTATTCTTGCGCAAAAGACGTTGCGACAATGCTTACACATCTGTTAAGTCATAAAGAATACTTTAATTATTCAAATATCTGGATGGACGAAATCGAACATGAAGGCGGAAGGACAACAGGGCTTACAAACACCAATAAGCTCATAAGATTTTACGATGGTTGCGACGGAGGAAAAACGGGCTATACTCAGGAATCGGGCTTTTGTTTGGCAGCGACGGCAAAGAGGGGAGCGATGAGATTGATCGCCGTTATAATTAAGGCTAAAGACGGCAAGACGAGATTTGCCGAAGCGTCCTCACTTTTTAACTACGGGTTTGAAAACTATACCGAAAAAATGGTCGTTGACAGTTCAAAACCGCTCGATATAACCGTTAGTATAGAAAACGGCAGAGAGGACAAAGTTCCCGTAAGGCCGCTCAATGATATTTATATCTTTTCCGAAAGAAATAAAAAGGATAAAATCACGGTTGATTTTGTCCCCGAAAAAAAGATAGTTGCGCCCATAAAAGAGGGGGATGTCGTTGGAAAACTTACAGTTTTTAAGGATAATATCGAATTTTCTTCGGTAGACGTCGTTTCGTTATCCGATATTGATAAGAAAACTTATTTTGACTATATAAAAGATATTTCAAAAAAGTGGCAAATATAAACAATAAAGAGCTTTGTCTTTTTGTCAAAGCTCTTTTAATTACATAAGTGTTGAAAATTTACCGAGATTGATTTTCTTTATTGTTAAATCGGCAACGGCGCCATCGCCCGTATATGAGATTTCATAGCTTTCAGCGTACTTTGTAAGGCTGAAAAAAAGAGATATTTTATCGAATGGCAAAGATATTTTACATTTTAAATAACTGTCTTGAAGAGTTTCTTTTAACTTGTTTTTAAGCTTGTCAAGCCCTAAGCCCGTCAATGCGGAAACGAATACAGCTGACTTGGGATAATCTGTAAAATCTGTTATTTTATCTGCTTTATTAAAAACTTTTATGATAGGTGCAGTGCAGTTCAATTCGGTTAAAGTCTTTTCCGTAACTTCAAGCTGATTCAAATAATCGCCCGTTGCGTCACATACGTTTAAAACTATATCTGCGTTTACGGCGCTTTCCAATGTAGATTTAAAAGCATCTATGAGATCCGTCGGAATATCTCTTATAAAACCTACCGTGTCTATTAAAATGATCGAAATATCGTCCAATACTATTTTTCTTGCAGACGGATCTAAGGTTGCGAAAAGTTTGTCTTGAACTAAAACGTTACTTCCGCTCAAAGCATTTAATAGTGAAGATTTACCTGCGTTTGTATAGCCCGTCAAAGCGATCGTTTTTACGCTGTTTTTTGTTCTTCTGTCTTTTTGAAGCTTTCGCCTTTCGGAAATTTCCGCAATTTCACGTTCAATATTGACAATTCTTTGTCTTATATGCCTTCTGTCTGTTTCAAGTTGGGTTTCACCGGGACCTCTCGTTCCTATGCCCCCTCCGAGCCTCGATAATCTTGTTCCTTGACCGACAAGACGGGGATAGAGATATTTCAGCTGAGCCAATTCGACCTGAAGCTTTCCTTCTCTCGTGTTTGCGTTTATGGCAAATATATCGAGAATTAGCCCCGTTCTGTCGATGACTTTTATTCCGTCGAATATATCCGAAATATTTCTTGATTGAGCAGGGGATAGCGCTCCGTCGAAAATGATAAGGTCGGCGTTTTGAATAACGTCATCTTTTATCTCTTCGAGTTTTCCCAACCCCATAAACGTAGAAGGTGAAATAACCTTGATTTTTTGTACGCAATACCCAACGACAACTGCGCCGGCGCTTTTGCAAAGATCGACTATTTCTTCGAGCCTGTAATCGTCGAAAACATTATTATCGAGTGAAGGGAACAATATATACGCCCTTTCGTAATTATCTGTAAAATTCTCCATAATTTACTTAATTTTACAATGTTTTATGTGTCGTAATCGTCTTTTAAAGAAACGATATTTGCCGAGTGCTTGCGTGAATCTTTACTGACAGCCGCATAGTGCTTTCTCGTCGTGTTTACGTCTTTATGTCCCAAAAAGTCAGACACGGCGTAAATATCTCCCGTCTGGCGGTAAAGGTTAGTTCCGAATGTACTGCGAAGCTTATGCGGGGTGATATTTTTCAGCGGAGTAACTTGTTGGGCGTAGTTTTTAACGAGGACTTGTACGGCTCGGGTAGAAATGCGTTGATTTTTTAAGGATATAAACATTGCCTTGTCATTCGGATCGACTTCTTTAATGCTATATCTGACGTCGAGCCAGTCGTAAAGCGCTTCTTTAACTTCGTCGTTATAAAAAAGAATAGTTCTGTTGCCGCCTTTTCTCGTAACGACAAAGCTATTTTTATCGAAATCGAAATCGTCGACGTTTAGTCCTACAAGCTCGCTTATACGAATACCGGTGCCCAAAAAGAGGGATAAAATCGCAAAATCACGGGTTTTAAGCTTCTTGTGGTAGGCGTTTTTCTTGCCGTCGTAAGAATCGTCGTTTTCAACAAATTCGAGCAGACGGCGTACTTCGTCGCCCTCTAATCGTATTATTTCTTTTTCATGCAGCTTTGGAGTTTCAACTTTCGACGCAACGTTAAACTGAATTTTATCTCTGTTAAAAAAATATCTGTACATAGCTCGGATAGTGGAGAGCTTTCTTGCTTTTCCTCTTTCGTCGCACGTTTCTTTTTTATTGCGAACGACGTAATTTGAAAGATAATTTAAAAATCTCTCTATATCGTATGCTTTTAATTCGTCTAATATAGAGAGTTGCATATCCGTAACCTTAATTTTTTTAACTTTTGAAATATACTCGAAAAAGATACGGAGATCGTATGCGTAGTTCATTCTGGTGAGGGCAGACGTATTGTTTGCCGTACCGTAAAGAAATTCAGCGCAAAAATAGGGCAGTTCGGCAATAAGTTCGTCTGTCTTATCATTGGATCTCTCGCTTCTGTCGTTATAATAGTTATTAGAAATAACTTTGTTTTTATCGTTTTGATCGTCCGTTTTCTTGACCATAAAATTTTCCTCAAAGAAATTGTACCATAAATATTTAAAAAAGTACAGCGTTATATAAAAATTTCTTGTTGGAATTTAAAAGTGCAGCGTATTATTTTATGATTAAAGCGATTGCCATCTACATTATTTCATTGCGTAAAACACAACTTTTACGCAATGAAATGGTATTTTTTAGGGAATTGAAGTGATAATCACGTTTTAAAATAATTACATCTTTTAAAGAAATTAAGCTTGATTTTGAAAATTATTTTATAATTTCACGTTATTATTAAACAATCATTGACAATTTTTTTTTATAATGTTATAATAAATTTAAGTAATTGTATTTAAGGAGCTATTTACCATGGATGAAAATTTCATCAGCAGCGAGATGATCCGAGGTCATATAGATACGATCATCTTATTGTCGCTCGTCGACGGAGATCGTGATTCAAATGAAATTCGCTTGGATATAACCGAAAAATCACTTGGTAAATATACTGTTAAACAAGGTACGTTTTACAGCGCGATCGCTCGCCTTGTCAAACAAAAATATATAAAAGAATATCGTTCGAGCGCCGAGGATGGTATAAGGCGTAAATATTACAGCCTTACCGATAAAGGTAGAAAATCTGTTGATAAAAGCCGTAACGAATGGGTGCAATCAAAGGAAATTATCGACGATTTGATCGAAACACCAACCGAAAAGCGCCCCGATATCAAGGAAAAGCCCGTAATAAAGGACGATTTTGAAGATTTTAAAAATATAGTTGAAAATATCGATAATATCAACGTCGGTTTATCGGATGAGGTCGACACCTATGTAAACGATATATGCAACTTGGAATTCGACGAAATATCAGCCGAGATAAACGAAAATGAAAAAGAATTAAAAATTGACGAAAATATCGAGGAAAATCAAGAGATTTATGAAACTGACGTCGTTCAAAGCGACACTCTGATAGATCCTTTTGATGGAAATTCTGACAACTTGTCAAATGATAATGAAACAGCAAAAGATTCAGTCGATGAATGTGCTGACAATGAACAAATTGTTTTCGACAACTTGACTGAGGAAAACGAAGCGGTCGAAGAAGTTATCGATATAACGCCCGAACAGAAAGCCCCGACAAGCGAGATTAAAACGTCAAACGCAACCGATGTTGAGGGGCACGTTGTTTCCGATGATAACTCCCCCGATGATTATCTTGTTATAGAATCGGATAAACCTATTCAGAGAGAATATCGTTCAATTTTGAATTTGATATATCCTAAACAAGAAAATTCACAAAAACATTATTACGATACGGAAAGCGCAACAGAAGATGCGAAAACTAAATCAGATTATGAGCAGATCTCATTTGAAAACATCGAAGATGAAAAGGAAAACGTAAAAGAAGAGGTTCGCACTGACGTAACGGAAACAAATAAAATACGAAGGGAAACATCTTATTCACCCGTATATTCGTCTGAAAGTTTTGAGTTCGATAATGGCGAAACTGAACAAGAAACGTCAAATTCTTCCGATTCGGAGCTTAATTTTGACGATTTGATCAAGAAAGGTAAAGAAGAAAGATTCAAAGTGAGAGTATCGACCTCGACAAACAAGCATGCCGGCGCAAGAATACTTCATAATAAACTTGTATTCCACTCTGCCCTTTTATTCTATCTTATCTCTTTTATCGAACTGTTTATCTTAGATTACGCTTTTGATTCCGTATTACATATTCCGGTTGGCGTAAAGATAGCTATTCCTTCGATATTGTTTGTATTTCCGCTCGTTGCGTTGATTTTCAGATTGTTCAACGGAAACGCCGCAATATACGAAATTTCACCATTTAAAAACGTTATCGAAGTTACGCTTATCATAGCTTTTCAAATCATTATTATAGCCCTCGGTGTTGCTCTGTTTGCAAGGATAGATTTCAACGTTTTTAAAGACGTTTTGGCATATCTTATCTTGCCGACGATATTTGCAATAAATATCCCGTTATATTTCATTATAAAATACAGTTTGCTTACAAGCGGAAAATATTATATCGATTAACGGTAAAAAGGGGCTGTCGAAAGTTGATATTTATCAACTTTCGACAGCCCCTTTTTTAAAATTTTATAACGTTAATAAATAACAAACCGACAAATAAAACCGTTATTCCTATTATGGAGATCGGTTTTATTTTTTCTTTGAAAAATAGCGCCGACATAATAAGCGATAATAACAGCGAAAGTCCTTGAGATAAAGGATAAAGCATAACAGAATCGAGAACGTTTGCGGCAAGAGTTTTAAAATATGTGTTTGCAAACAGAAATACAGCCATTATCGCTATATACAATAATTTTATTTTATCTATGCTCTTTTGGCACTCTACAATTTCGTCTTTCTTGCTATTTTTGAAGAAAGGAAGCGTAATTGCAAGCGTTATTGCCGAAAAAACGTAAATATAGAAATTAAATACCGAAGCCGATATTTCAGAATTAGAATAGTTGAACATCTTTTGCGAAAAATCGGCAAGACCGCATGCCACGCCCGTTATAATCAGCAAAATAAGTGTTTTTACCGTTATTTTTTGCTTATTCTTATTTGAGTAAACACTCATGAGCATTACTGCGAATATAAGAAACAAAAGCCCGATTATTTGACTTAACGAGATATTTTCTTTATATAAAACAAGAGATAATAATATAGGGACAAACATCCCCATCGACAAAAATGCGTCGATCGTCGTATATGCTGTTTTTCTGACGGCAAGCAACCATGAAACAATAAAAATGCTCGTTACGACTCCACCGAAAGCGGAAATCAATAAATCTTTATATGAAATAAGAAGATTTATTCCATTTCCCTCGGCTAATATAAAAAGCAGACCGATGGGAATACAAAAAACCATTCTTATTAGATTTGAAATGACGGCACTCTTTAAACCGTTCGTTCTATCACTGACTTTTTTTGCGAAAAAGCCTTTTGTAGCTCCGCTTATTACGGAAATAATGAGAAATAAATAGCCCATATTTTTAATTAATATTTATAGGTATTCCGCCTTTTTTGCGTGATTCTTCCGCTGCGAAACCTATATAATGGCTTTCCGCAGATACTTCAAGCGATGTTTTTTGAGCAGCTTTACCCGATAACATATCATACAGATCTTCGACAAGTCCAACGTCACCGCCACCGTGTAAATTCGAACGATCGACTAAATCTTTCATATTTATAATTTCCTCCCCTATACCATGTTTACAAACTCTTATCGTGCCTTCAACCTCGTTGAATGAGATGTGTCCGAGTGTGCAGAAAAGCTCTATTTTTCTTGCGCAGATACTTGCAAAAGCGGTCATTGTGAGAGTTGCGACGACGTTGTTTTCAAAAGTCATTTGCACGACTTGGTGATCCACAACGTCGTTATCGCTATGGAAAACGCATTTTCCGTAACTTGAATTTTTAAGTGCGTCCATTACTTTTTCTTCAGTGATCGGCGCTAAGCACGGTACGTTATACGGATAACCGTCAGTCGGTCTGCCATTTTCTATCCAATGGTCGAGATATTCGGTTTTTGCACTGAATTGACAGGTGTCTTTAAGTTCGCAATCTATACAGCGTATCGAAGAATTTTTAGGAGCGTTTTCCTCTTTAAAATAATACAAATCTCCAATAGACCAAACCTTTTTGCAATGAGAATTTGCAAATTGTCTTATAAGGTCGAGGTCGTGGCTACATTTGGCAAGAATCATGGGCGAAGAGTCCTCCTCTCTGCGCCAATGACCTCTGACGTAAGCTTGCGCTTGATGAAGTGCGCCCACTTGTTCGATTGCATTTATTCCTATAAGCCTTCCCATATCTCCGCTTTTTAAGATCTCGTTCATTTTACGATATGGAGGTGCGTATCTGAAAACGTGACATACAAGCGCTTTACAGTTTGTCTTTTTTTGCATTTCAAGTAAATTGTCAAGTTCCTGCCTTTTAGACGTAATTGGCTTTTCAAGTAAAATGTCATAACCGAGAGAAAAAGCTTTCATAGCGTGTCTGTAATGGTCTTTATCTTGTGTGGCAACAATAAGGACATCGGCTCTTTTTTTAGCAAAAAATTCATTTTCATCAGTAAATGTTTCATTTACATTAAATTTTTTAGCAAAGAAATCTAATTTAGTCTTGTTTATATCACACAAAGAAATAATTTCAAATTTATCTTTTTGTTCATTGATAAGCGTTCCGTATGCATAACCGCCCCTACCGCCGACGCCGAGTATTGCGACTGTAAATTTTTCTTTTTCCATATTTACCTCAAAAAAAATAATTGTAGCAAAAACTACAATTATATTTTAAGGTTTATTCAACATTAAGTCTATCCTTTAATTGACTAAATATTGTCAAAAGTTGTCATATGTTTGAATATTTCCGTAAACTCGTTTATATGCTCTATAAAAAGTAGATAAACTTTCAAAACCGCATTTAAAAGCTATTTCCGCTACGGTTTTTTCTTTTTTAGATAGCAAGTTATGAGCTTCTTTTACTCTTAAATCGGCTATAAAAGTATTCCAATTAACGGTAAGGTATCTATGCAAAAGCCGAGATAAATAATCTCTTGAATATCCGAATATTTTTGAAATGACAGTTAAGCTTAAATCTGATGAATAATTTTCCGTTGCGTATTTCAGTATTTCCGCTACTAATTCGTCTTGCCTGTTTTCAAGTCTTTCTGTAAAAGGAATTATTTCAAGCATATCGGAAAGTATGAGTTTTATAATTGCGCTATTTGTTTCGGAAACGGAAATAAAGTTTTTCCGATTTAAGTTATATATAGAATATAAATTATTTAAAAAATCATAATTATAATAATTGAAAATTCTCGGCGGAATTCTGTTTTTGCATTTTATAAAGAACGATCTGAAATATTGAGCGTCGGCTAAAATTACGAACAGTTCGGCGCCGGACGGCTTTAAGGAATGTGCTTCATAGCTGTCGATAAAGCAAGCGTTGCCGCTTTTAAGAATATATTTTTTGCCGCTGATAATTATTGTCTGTTCGCCGTCGACACAGAAAATCATTTCCATACCGCCGTGAAAATGCGGCGGTGTTTCAGTATCTTTTTTAACGTTGTTAAAATAGAAAAAATCACGTTCGTCAGCCGAAATTTCGTAAAAACTCATAATATATCCGCTTATTTATTTTGTATAAATTTATTTATAGATTTTTCGATTTAACGGGTAAGATAAGGTTGTTTTTTGCGGGGGAAAAGGGATTGTAAGGAGCGTTAGCGACGGAATACGCCGCCTGCGGCTTAGCGTTCGTTCGCAAACGTCGGTTGCTCGGCTAAATCGATCGTTACTTTTAAAATTTTATAACGTTTATAAATAACAAACCGACGAATAAAACCGTTATACCTGTTATGGAAATCGGTTTTATTTTTTCTTTGAAGAAAACCGCCGACATAATAAGCGACAATAACAGCGAAAGTCCTTGCGATAAAGGATAAAGCATAACGGAATCGAGAATGCTTGCCGCAAGTGTTTTGAAATATGTGTTTGCAAACAGAAAAACAGCCATGATCGCAATATATAATATTTTAATTATATCTATGCCCGATCTTTTCTCCACGGTTTCTGTTTTTTTT
>CACXDQ010000231.1 GCA_902766475.1 uncultured Eubacteriales bacterium | reverse complement strand
GATTTTCTGTTTTGATAATCTGACGACTTTGTTAATTCCTTTAAAAGGTTTTTTACTAATTTAATATTTTGTCTGACATCTTTGAAGGTAAAATCTCTTGACATAAAAACACCCATAGAGAACGTACTGCTATAAATTTAAAAAAATTACTTATGTGATAAATAAACTAATGTTTCTATATGTTTGGTATTTGGAAACATGTCGTATGGGGTTACGGAAACGAGCTTATAGCCATGGTGAGTTAAAAATTTTAAATCGTCCGCAAGCGTTTGAGGGTTGCACGAGAGATAAATTATCTCATTAGGCGCAAAACCTATTATAGATAAACACACCTCTTCGCCCAAACCGCTCCTCGGCGGATCGACGAAAAATGTATATTTATGAGATTTATCAAGCTTGGGCAAGACCTTGTTCACGTCGCCCCTGATAAATTTTATCTTATCCTTAACACCGTTTGCTTCCGCCAATTTTTCGGCGTCGGAAACAGCCGACGGAACTATCTCTATACTCGTAACCGAAACGCCCGACTTTGCAAACATTGCGCTCGTTATGCCTATTCCGCTGAAACAGTCGACAACGTTCTTTGCGCCGCCTTTTTTTACGTGTGCGAATATGTCGGAATATATTCTCTCGATAGCCCGCTCGTTCACTTGGAAAAAGCTGTCGGGGGAAAGCCCGAAATCTATTCCGCATAAACTTCCCTTTAATCTCGTATCTCCTGCGACATGACGAAGTTTGCCCGCCAAGACCATGGCGGACTTACCGTCGTTTTCGGACGTAAACAGCGAAACGGACTTAAAATCGAGCTTTAAACTTTCATATAGTTTGTCAAGACTCTTTAACTTTGCGCCCTTTCTCGATACGAGCGTCACCATTATGTTTTCGCCTAAACATCTTGCGGCGACAAATCTCATTTGCCCCTTTCCGTTCCATGGCTTATACGCCTCTACCCTCGTCGCCCTCGCCCACGTCAAAATGCGTTTTATCAACTTATACAGCCACTTATCGTGAAGATAGCACTTTTCTATCGACGTTACGGCATGAGTAGTTTCGTCAAAAAAGCCGAGGTTTATCTTGCCGTCTTTCTCCCCGAAAACGAGGTGGACTTTATTTCTGTAATATAGCTCGTTTACGCTTACGACGTCGTTTATCTTATTTTCCGTAACTCCGAGGACAGCCGACAGATTTTGTTTTTTAAGCTTTAACTGCGATTGAATGTTTATGTGCATAAGATCGCAATTTCCGCACTCGTAAAACCTATCGCAAATAGGCGTCACCCTATCGGCGGACGGCTTTTCGGACGATAAAAACTTACATTCCACGCCGCTTTTTCTATTTACGTCTATAACCTCGACGGTTTCGGTTTCGCCCTTTATCGCTCCCCTTACGGTATATTTTTGCTCGCCTATGTAGGCAACGCCCTTAAAATAATCGTCGAGCTTTTCTATTTTGACGATACGGGTAGCTCCCTTATACAGTTTTATCGGTCTGGGCGGCGGAAAGATCTTTTTTTCTTCTATTGTTCGCCTGCCTATGCGCTTTATCATACTCTATGGACGAATTCCTCTATTTCTCTTCTTTGAAAATGTCTT
This sequence comes from uncultured Eubacteriales bacterium, assembly GCA_902766475.1. GTDB lineage: Bacteria > Bacillota > Clostridia > Christensenellales > Borkfalkiaceae > UBA10281. The sequence continues at coordinate 2,456 of CACXDQ010000231.1, read as the reverse complement.
TCGGAAGGTGCGGCGTCCTCGGCGGGATAACCGACAGCGACAAGGCACTTCGGGGAGAGATTTTCGGGGAGATCGAAAACCTCTGCGAATTTTGCCGGATCGAACATACAGATATAAATACCTTCAAGCCCGTATTCCTTTGCGCCGTACATTATGGTGGTCGCTATTATGCCGACGTCTTGAAGGGTGGAATTTTCGCCGCTGTAAAAGTTTTTCCACGCTTTTTCTTCGTCCGCACACACGGCGAAAATGAGCTGTGCGTTATAGCAATTAGCCCTCGCACTCTTCATTTCTTCAAGTCCTTTTTCGCTCGATACGACGTACACCTCGTAAGGCTGATTATTCTTAGCCGTAGGCGCAAGGCGAACTAAGTTCAGTATAGCCGAAATCTTTTCTTCTTCAACCTTCTTATCCGAAAAACTTCTTACCGAGTATCTCTCTTTACAAATCTTTTCAAAATCCATAATATACCTCTATTTTTATTTTTATGAGTTAAATGTCAGATCGGCAAAAGTTGCGTCGATAAGGCGAACTATATCGTTCGGGCTTACCCTCACCTGCTTGCCGACTTTTCCGGCGCTGACGTAGAAATAATCGAATAAAACCGCCGTTTCGTCGATCACGGTCGGAAACTTTTTTTTCATACCGATGGGGGAACAGCCGCCGTGAATATAGCCGCTGAGCGGAAACAGTTCTTTTTGCTTTATCATTTCGATATTTTTAACACCCGCCGCCCTCGCCGCTTTCTTCAAATCGAGCTTTTCTGCGACGGGTATGACGAAAACGTAGTTTTTATTGTCGTTTCCGACGGTAACGAGCGTTTTGAAAACGCACTCGACCTCTTCGCCGAGCGCCGCCGCAACGGAAACGCCGTCGGTTATCGTGTTGTCATATTCAAACGGGGTATAATCGACGCCTTCTTTGTCGAATATCCTCATTACGTTTGTCTTTTCCATATATAAATTATAGCACAATTTATAACATAATTGCAATTAAAGCAAGCGATAAGAGTTAATATACTTTACTATTTTTTTAGATTATGTTATTATTTTTATATGAGATTAGATAAATTTTTTTCCTCGACGGGTACGCTCTCCCGTTCGGAATGTCAAAAGGCGTTAAAGTGTTGCCGAATTGCCGTAAACGGCGAAATCGTCAAGAAAGGCGATTTTAAGGTAGACCCGGAAGCCGACGTCGTCACACTCGACGGAAACAAAATTATTTACAGAAAATTTACTTATATCGTCGTAAATAAGCCCGAAGGCGTTGTCAGCGCAACCGAGGACAGTAGGGATAAGACCGTTATAGACTTATTGCCCGACAACCTCAGAAAGTTAAATCTCTTCCCTTGCGGAAGGCTCGATAAAGACACTTTGGGGCTTGTCATTTTGACCGACGACGGAATTTCCGCCCACAACGCTCTTTCGCCTAAAAGGCACGTTGAGAAAAAATATCTCTTCCGCACTGCCGACAGCGTTTCAGACGACGACGTAATGGCGATAGAAAACGGAATAATGTTGTCGGACGGCTACGTTACAAAGCCTTGCAAGATCGAAATGCTCGGTAAAGACGAGGGCTATATATACCTCACCGAGGGGAAATATCACGAGATAAAGAGAATGTTCGGGGCGAGAAAAAACAAGATAGTTTATCTCGAAAGGATCAAGTTTTCCGAGATAGAAATCGGAGATATAGACCGTGGAGAATGGCGGTTTATGACGGACGAAGAAATAAATATCTTTACACAAAAAAACGGCGTTTAACGCCGTTTTTTCGTTTATTTTAAATTCACAAGTCCTTTCTTGTACATCTCTTCGAGTGAGGCGAGAATGCCCGTTTTTGCGTGATACCACGTCAAACCGCCCTGGAAATACACCGCATAAGGCTCTCTTATCGGTCCGGCGGCGGACAGCTCTATCGAAGAGCCTTGGACGAATGCGCCCGCCGCCATTATTACGGGGCTGTCGTAGCCCGGCATATCCCACGGAATGGGCGTAACGTAGCTGTCGACGGGGGCGGAAGCCTGTATCCCTTTACAGAATGCGACCATTCCGTCTTCGCTTTTAAGTTCTATCGCCTGAATTATGTCGTGGCGCTCCTCATTAAACGACGGAACGACTTTAAAGCCGAGTTTTTCATATATGCCGGAAGCGTAAATTGCGCCTTTAAGCGCACCGGCAACGACAGTAGGCGCTAAGAAAAAGCCTTGATAAAAACTCTGCATTACGCCGAGGCTCGCCCCGACCTCTTGTCCAAGCCCCGGAGCAGACAATCTGTATGCGCATCTGTCCACACATTCCTTTGTGCCGCAAATATAGCCGCCGATAGGCGCTAAGCCGCCGCCCGGGTTTTTTATCAGCGAGCCGACGACCATGTCCGCACCGACGTCGGACGGCTCTATCGTATCGACAAATTCACCGTAACAGTTGTCTACCATTACTTTTACAGTGGGCTTT
>CACXDQ010000230.1 GCA_902766475.1 uncultured Eubacteriales bacterium | reverse complement strand
GACGATATCGAGGACGGAGAAAAGATAGAGATCATACCCGACGTTCCCGAAAGAGACGGTTATATATTCGGCGGATGGTATTGCGAAAGCGAGTGTATAAACGAGTGGAGTTTTGATACACCTATACAGAAACAGGAGTTAACGGAATATAGAGAGTGGCGTGATCAAACTGTGGCGATATACCCTCATGACTATGTGACGTTTATTTACGCAAAATGGATCAAGGGGGAATAATAAATGGTAAAAAATTTTTAACGGCTGAATGGGGGCGTGTTTCTTTCGGCTATCCGACCGAATAAATAATTTTTATAAAAAATCGAAAAAAGCGATAAAATATGCTTGACAAGGCAAGGCTTACGGTGATATAATACCCTTAAATTCGAGAGAAAGAGGAAACTCAAATGATAAACACGTCTTTCGTATTTGAATACTTTTACTTTTACTGCTACGCAACCGCATAGTAGAATTTTCCTATGGAAGAAAGTAGAAGTTGAGTTAAAATAGCTATTTCCCTCCGGACGGAAGTTCGGAGGGTTTTTTATATATAAAATTTTTATTTGCGGAAAATTCCGCAAGAGGAGAAAACAATGAAAAAGATAATTTCAATGCTTTTAGCGATCGTGATGAGCTTTGCGCTCATAACACTTTTGCCGTCGTGCGGGGGCGGCGGCGTCGATACCGAAAAGGGCGAATACGACGTTCAGATAATACAATACGCCCGTTTCGACGCTCTCGACGCCGCAAACAAGGGTTTTCGTGAACGGCTCGACGAATGGGGCAAAGAAAGCGGCAAGAAATTTAATTTCACCCAAAAGAGCGCCGGCGGCGAGGCGAGCAATATTATGACGGCGGTAAACGGGGCGATAGCCTCTTCGCCCGACTTTATATTGACGATTGCCACGCCCGTTGCGATAGCGGCGGCGGGGGCTACCTCGACGATACCAGTTCTCTACACGGCTGTTACCGATCCTTCGGCGGAAACTTCCAGGCTCACGGGGTTGGACAACGTTTACGGAACGAGCGACATGCAGCCCATCGCCGAGCAGATAGACCTTATCAAAGACTTGAAACCCACGGCGAAAAAAGTTGCGTTTTTATTCAGCGCCGAAGAGCCGAACTCACGCACGCAGATAGAGATCGCAAAGCGTGAATGTGATAAAATAGGCTTACAATATGAGGAAAAGACGGTTACCGACGTAAACGCCATTCAGGCGACGGTAAGGTCGATTTCCGAAGACGCCGACGCAATTTATATCCCCACCGACAACACGATAGCGGCTAATATAGGCGCAGTTGTCGCCGCAAACGAGCGCAATTTGCCCCTTGTCGTCGGCGAAAGCGGAATGATCTCGGGCGGCGGTTGGGCGACGCTTTCCATAAGCTATGAGATATTGGGCAGACAGACGGCGGATATAGTTATTTCTCTCATTTCGGGCAAGACGCTCACGGAAGAGGAAAGGCATCAGATCTATAAGGGCGCAATGGCGCTCGACATTTCCGAGCAAGCGATCTCGGCTCTCGGTTTGACGAAAGAACAAGTTGACAATATAAAAGCTAAGTACGGAGAATGAAATGTATTGCATGCAAAACTTACTCGCTTCGGTGCTTGCCTCGGCAATAAACGTGTTGCCGGGCAGCGTAGCCGAAGGCTTTGTCTGGGGAATATTGACGATAGGCGTATTTATCTCGTTCAAGGTGCTTAACGTTGCGGATATGTCGGTCGAGGGCACGCTTGCGCTCGGCGGAACGGTTACGGCGGCAATGACGGTCGCCGGAGTGCCGATATGGCTGACTATGCTCGTTGCCGTGCTTTGCGGTGCGGCTTCGGGGGCGATAACCGCTATCATGCACACCAAACTCAAAATTCCGGCGATACTTGCCGGCATACTCACTATGTTTGCGCTGTATTCCGTCAATATACACGTTCTCGGCAACAGGGCGAGCCTCGCCCTCTTGAACAAGCCCACGCTCAAATATCTGTTTATGCGGTCTTTCGGCGCAACGTCGATTATTGCCGATATAGTAATTTCGGGGCTGTTCGTGGCGTGTTCTCTGGGCATTATATACCTCTTTTTCAAGACGAGAGCCGGATATTCGGTAAGGGCTACGGGCTGCAACCCGGCAATGGCTCGGGCGCAGGGCATAAATACCGACAGAGATATAATCGTCGCACTTGCGATATCAAACGGGCTTGCGGCGCTTTCGGGAAGTCTGCTTGCGCAGATAAACACGGGCGCTACCGCCAATATGGGTACGGGAGCGATAGTTATCGGGCTTGCCGGCGTGGTTTTGGGCGAAGCGGTAACGAGGGAAAGTTTTCCGTTCGGGGCTAAACTTGCGGCGGTCATTTTAGGGAGCGTTATATACAGAGTGGTTTTGTCGCTCGCAATTCAGCTCGTAACGTTTTTGACGATGGACGATTTGAAACTCATTTCGGCGGTGATAATTCTCGCCGTGCTTGCGGCGAAGAGATTTGCGCCCAAACACAAAAAGGGCAAGAAAAGACAGCCCGAAGTTTCGGGCGGCGGTGCGGAGGGCGTATAAATGCTGGAACTTAAAGATATTACGAAGATATTCAACGCACGCACCGCAAACGAAAAGGTCGCATTAAGCGGTGTGAGCCTCACGCTCGAAGAGGGCGATTTCCTCACGATAATAGGCGGCAACGGCTCGGGCAAAAGCACGCTTTTAAACGTGATCGCCGGCGCTTTGCCCGTCGACGGGGGAAAAATTGTTTTGGGCGGTAAGGACATCACCAAGCGCCCCGACTTTAAGAGGGCGGAATATATTTCGAGGGTGTTTCAGGACCCTATGAAGGGCACGGCGGCGGATATGACCGTACTTGAAAATCTCGCCGTTGCGGACAGACGGGGCAAGAGCCGTGGGCTTAAATTCGGAATGAAAAAGGGCGACGACAAGAGGTATAAAGAGCTTGTCGCTTCGCTCGGGCTGGGGCTTGAGGACAGAATGACGCAGAAGGTGTCGCTCCTGTCCGGCGGACAGAGGCAAGCGCTCACTCTGCTTATGGCGACTATGCACAAGCCCGAAATTTTGCTTTTGGACGAACACACGGCGGCGCTCGATCCTAAGACGGCGGCAAAGGTCTTAGACCTCACGGCTAAGGTTACCGAAAAGCAGACGGCGATAATGATAACTCACAACATGCGTGACGCTCTCCGTTTCGGCAACAAGCTGATTATGATGGACGAGGGCAAAATAGTGTTCTCGGCGTCGGGAGAAGAGAAGAAAAAACTTACGGTAAACGACCTTTTGAAATTGTTCGCCGACTCAAACGGCGACGTGATGAATTTGTAAAAGACAGTCGGTTTCACAAAGTAAAAAGCGCACGTCGGCAAATAGCCGACGTGCGCTTTTTACTTTATTATAAGCGATTTATTAAGATCATTCAAGCGAAACTATGTAATAGTATATCGCTTGACCGCCGTAGAAAAGTTCTACGTCTAAATCGGGATATTTCTGTTGAAGTTTTGCTTGAAGAGCTTCCGCATCTTCTTTCTTTACGTCCATTCCGTAATAGAGATTGATGAGTGAGTGCGAAGAGTCTTTAAGCTTTTCGATGAGGGCGACGGCAACCTTGTCTATCTCGCCGCTCTTGCCCTTTGCAAGTATCTTCTTGTTGTCAAGACCTATTATGTCGCCCTTATTTAAGCTGAAACCGTCTATCTTCGTGCTTCTTATTGCATAGGTTATCTGACCTGCCGTAACGTTGTCCATCTCGTGAAGCATGTTGATGAGGTTCTGATCGGCGGGAAGGTCGGGGTTGAATGCGAGCGCCGCCGCTATGCCTTGCGGAATATTCTTCGTCGGGATAACGTGTATCTTCTTGCCCTCGACGAGCGATTTTGATTGTTCCGCCGCTAAAATTATGTTCTTGTTGTTTGGGAATACGAAAATATTTTCCGCATTTATCTGAATTATTGCGTCCGCAATGTCTTGCGCCGAGGGGTTCATCGTCTGTCCGCCCTCGATAACTCTGTCAACGTTGATGTCCTTGAAAAGAGCCGTAAGCCCGTCGCCCGAGCAGATGGAAAGCATACCCATCTCTTTCTTCTCGGCTTCGTACTTCTTTATGAGCGCTCTGTTCTGTTCGAGCATGTTTTCTATCTTTACCTTGTCTACCTCGCCGAGTTGAAGAGCTTTCGTGATCGCTTGCCCCGGGTTGTTGGTGTGGACGTGGACTTTGACGAATTCCAGATCGCCTATAACGAGAACGCTGTCGCCGATGCTCATGAGATATTCTCTCAATCTGTCGATGTCGGCAAGGGTAGTTTTCTTCTTTAAGTTGATTATGAAAAACTCAGTGCAATAGCCGAATTCTATCGTTCCGAGGTTTATTATGTCGGCATGTTCGACCGAGCCTGAAACTTCGGGTTTAACTTCCGTTTCTTCTGGCTCGGCAACGGCTATCTTCTCGCCGATAAAGCCCTTGTACATGCCCTTCATTATAGTTACGAGCCCCATTCCGCCCGAATCGACTACGCCCGCTTTTTTGAGGACGGGAAGAAGTTCCGGGGTGAGCTTCAACGCCTCTTCGCCCTTTTCGATGACTTCCGTCAAAAAGCTCTCTATATCCTTTGTCTTTCCGGCGATGGACTGAGCGTGTTCGCTCATCATTCTGCAAACGGTGAGGATAGTTCCTTCCTTAGGTATGGAAACGGCGCCGTAAGCTATATCCGTGGCGTTTTTGAGCGCCTTTGCGAACGTCTTTACGTCCGCCGAATTAACTTCTTTAAGAACTTGACATATACCTCTGAAAATCTGCGAGGTGATAACGCCCGAATTGCCCCTTGCGCCCTTCAAAGCGCCCTTGGACACTGCGTCGCAAAGCTCGGGGAGAGAATTGCTCTTGCAAGCCTTTAATTCCCTTACGGCAGACTGCATCGTCAGCCCCATGTTTGTGCCCGTATCTCCGTCGGGAACAGGGAAAACGTTCAGAGAGTCTATAAGCTCCCTGTTGAGGTCAAGATTAGCCGACGCACCCATTACCATTCTGGTAAAAGCGGCGCCGTTTATATTTTTTTGCATTTTGAAATTATCCTCCGAAAAGCACGGACAAGAGCGCACCCGTTGTGCGCCGCCGTGAAAAAGGCGTTATAACTTAACGCCCACGATATTTACGTTTACGGTATCAACTATCATGCCCGTAAACTGTTCTACTTTATATTTAACAGCATTTTTAAGCGAATCTGCAACAGCGGAGATGGAAACGCCGAATTTGATTATGACGTGTACGTCTATAAAGATACGATCGCTCGACGTGGTAACTTTAACGCCCTTGCCGCTCGGGCCTTTTTTAATGAGATCGGACACGCTGTCGGAAAACTTCCTCGAAACCATTTCCACAATGCCGTAACATTCGAGCGCAGCATGAGCAGCCACCTTTGCGATGGCGTCGTCCGATACTGAAATTTTTCCATAGATGTTTGAAGTGGTTACCGGCATAACATTCTCCTTGTCAAGGTTATTTTACAATATTTTTGACATTTTGGCAAGGGTTTTCACCCATTTTTCTACCCTTAAATAAAATTTCAATCTTTTTTTACCGAAAAATGGCTGAAATCAGTTGCATTTGAATTAAATTTGTGATATAGTATCTATGCTTTGATTTTGTGTATGCACGCCTTGCGCCCCTTTTTCGGTAAGCGCAATGTGCGGTATCTAAAATATTTGGAGGTGTGATATGTCAAGAGTTTGCAGCATTTGCGGAAAGGCAAAGTTGTCCGGCAATAAGGTGAGCCACAGTAACCGTAAGACGCCACGCTCTTACAACGCAAACGTTCAGAAGGTCAGAGTTGTAAACGAAGGCGTCGTTACTTCTGAATACATCTGCACGCGTTGTCTTAAAAGCGTAAAGAGGGTATAATTTCGGCGATGCGCCGTATTTCGGCGTTATATCGGTTTATCCTTGACCGAAAGGTCAGTTTGTCAATTTCATTGTTTTGCGGGAAAGCGGGGCGCAATGCTCCGCTTTTTCGCATACTTTTTTATTGCGGTTGACTTTTTTTTTATTATATTGTATAATACTTTCATGCAGCTTAAAGACATAAAGGGCATCAGCGACAAGAGAGAGGCGGATCTCAATAAAATGGGCGTTTTCAGCCCAGAGGACCTCATAAAGAAATTTCCGAGAAATTATCTTGACCTCACCAAAACTCTCCCCTTGGAGCAGTGCTATAACAACGAAATAGTTTTGACTTACGGCACCGTTATGACGAAGCCCGCCGTCTTTTTGTCGGCAAGGCGGCTCAAATGCGTGAGAGCCGTCGTCGAACAGGGCATGCAGTGCTTCACCGTGATCTGGTTCAATCAGCCATACGTTGCAAGTCAGCTGAAAGTCGGGGTGGAATACCTCTTTTACGGCAGAGTAAAGAGCAATTTCGGCGGTATTTCGCTCACCAGCCCCTCTTTCGAGCCGATGGACAGAAACGTCCGCTTAAAGGGTATCGTGCCCGTCTATTCGCTCAAAGGCAGCCTCACGCAGAAGGTGATGAG
>CACXDQ010000229.1 GCA_902766475.1 uncultured Eubacteriales bacterium | reverse complement strand
TTCGAGATTGAAAAAATAACGAGGATCGTCCTCGATAGCCTTGCAAAATACGACGAAAACACAAAGACAAAGTCGACGGGTTTCAAAGTTCCCGTAGGCGTTTCCGCAAGGCACGTCCACCTTACTCAGGCAGACGTAGAAACCCTTTTCGGAAAGGGATACCAACTTACTAAAAAGAAAGACCTCATGGGCGGACAATTCGCTTCAAACGAGCTTGTTACCATAGTAGGTTTAAAATTAAGGGCAATAGAAAACGTAAGGATATTAGGCCCCGTCAGAAAGGCGTCTCAAGTAGAAATATCTGCTACCGACGCAATTAAATTAGGAATCAAAGCTCCCATTAGGGAGTCGGGAAATATAGCAGGTTCGGCGCCGATTGCGATCGTCGGGCCTTGCGGTGTACTCTATTTAAAAGAAGGTTGCATCATCGCTAAAAGGCATATCCATATGTCGCCTTCCGATGCGGAAAAAGCGGGCGTTAAAAACGGCGATACCGTATCCGTAAAGGTCGATAACGAGCGTGCGACCACGTTCAATAACGTTACTATCCGTGTGGATCCTTCGTTTACTCTTGAAATGCACATCGATACGGACGAAGCGAATGCGGCTAAAATTTCGACGGGTATGACCGCCGAAATAGTGAGAGATTGATTATGATTATAGGTAAAGTAGTCGGATACGTCGTATCCACAAGAAAATGCGATAATTTGGTCGGCAACAAATTCATGATAGTTCAACCTATTGAAAACATGAATGCCGGCGAGAAGATCGTCGCCGTCGATAAAGTCGGTGCGGGCGTGGGCGAACTCGTCCTCGTTGCGACGGGTAGTGCCGCAAGAATAGGTTGCGGTATGACCAATGCTCCCATTGACGCCGCAATTGTCGGTATCGTCGACGAGGGACAAAAAATCGATTAATAAACGGGGCTTTATTTTCAATGGAACTTAATTCTCTTATAAACATTTTAAAAGATTCGGGTGTCGTCGGCGCCGGCGGCGCCGGTTTTCCGACCTACGCAAAATTGAATAATAAAGCCGACGTCATCTTATTGAATTGTGCCGAATGCGAGCCGCTTTTAAGGTTGCACAGACAGCTTTTATCGAAAAGCGTTGAAGAGATCCTCGGCGCATTCGATTTGACGAGGAAAACCCTCGGAGCAAAAGAGGGCATTATTTGTGTTAAATCACATTATAAGTCGACTATAGAAGCGGTAAAGGGCATTATCGGAGAATATCCTTCACTCAAAATTTGCGAGCTTCAAGCGGTGTATCCCGCAGGCGACGAAGTTGTCATGATATATGAGGCGACAGGCAGAAGAGTTCGCCCCGGCGGGCTTCCGATAGAGTGCGGAGTTATCGTTTTCAACGTTGAAACAATGTATAACGTCAATAACGCAATTAACGGAAAACCCGTAACCACAAAGCTCGTTACCATTGCGGGTGCGGTAAAAAACCCCGTTACGGTAAGGGTGCCGATAGGCGCAGAAATAGGCGACGTTGTTAAACTTGCCGGAGGTCCTACGATAGACGATTTTGTCTACTGGGTGGGCGGTCCGATGATGGGCGTTATTGAAACGGAAACTGACGGCATCACAAAGACGACAAACTCTATTTTCGTTTTCCCGTCAAACCATTATCTTTTGGGCAGACTTAACAGCGATCTGAAAATAGAGGTTGCGAGAGCGGCGGCAAGCTGTTGTCAATGTCAGCTCTGTACCGATCTTTGCCCGAGACATAATTTGGGACATCCCATCGAGCCGCACAGAATAATGAGAGCGGCGGCTTGCAATAATTTCAAGGATATAGAAGCGTTTACCAATACGTTTTATTGCTGTGCGTGCGGAATTTGCGAGCTTTACGCTTGCCCGCAAGGTCTTTCACCGAGAAAACTCATTTCGGCTATCAAAGGCGGACTCAGAAAAAGCGGTATCAAGCCATCGCCGGACGTAAAAGCGGCTGACGTAAGCAAAGAAAGAGAATACAGAAAAGTTCCGATAGAAAGGCTTGTTTCAAGGCTCGGAGTAAGGGAATATATATCCGACGCTCCTCTTGATAACAATGAAAAAACAGGGTTTACCGAGGTCAAGATAAAATTATCTCAACATATCGGTGCGCCTGCGGTTACGACCGTAAAATTCGGAGATAAAGTTAAAAAGGGCGACGTTATAGCAAAAGCGGCGGACGGGCTTTCGGTAAACATTCATGCGTCAATTGACGGTATTGTAACGAAGATAACCGATAAATTTATTATTTTAAATGCCGACGGCAACGAGGTGACTAAATGAGCAAAGCAATAGGAATGATAGAATATAAAACCGTTTCGTCCGGTATAACCGCAACGGATATGATGGTCAAGACCTCAGACGTCGATATTATCGAAGCTCAGACCGTTTGTCCCGGCAAATATATATCAATTATTACGGGTGAATTGAGCGCCGTCAGAGCGGCTGTAGACAATGCGAAAAACACGTTCGATATGCAGCTTATCGACAGCTTTGTTCTCGGCAACCCCGACGAGAGCATTTTCCCCGCTATTATAGGTACGACTTCGGTCGAAGATATAAACGCTCTCGGAGTGATCGAAACGTTCGATGCGGCGCAGATTATCGTTGCCGCCGACAACGCAGTAAAGACTTCGGAAGTCAAGCTTATAGAAATTAGGGTTGCAAGGGGTATGTGCGGTAAGTCATACTGTATGCTCACGGGCGAGGTTGCGGCTGTTCAGGCGGCAATCGATAGGGCGAAAGACGTTATCATGCCGAGCGGAATGCTTTTAGACAGCACAGTAATTGCAAGACCCGATAAAAAATTGATCGATAAAATTCTTTAAAACTATAAATTGCAAATCGCTTAATTGAGGTTTGCAATTTTTATAAAGAGGGAAATATGCTTGCGGTAGAGAGGAAAAACAGAATACTTGCCATTCTTCAAAACGATAAGAGGGTAGTTGTAAGCGAGCTTTCAAAGCAATTTGACGTTTCGGAAGAAACCATACGAAGAGATCTTGAAAAACTCGAAAAAGAAGGGCTTGTAATAAAGTCTTACGGCGGCGCAGTGTTGAACGAAAACACGCAGAGCGATATGCCGCTCGCCGTAAGAAAACGGACGAACGTTATCGGCAAACAAAAAATTGCCGAAATTGCGGCTTCTCTTATAAAGGACAATACGAGTATTATGCTCGACGGCTCTTCCACCTCTCTGTTTATCGCTAAGAGGATAAAAGACAGAAAAAATATGACGCTTATCACAAATTCTCTCGAAATTCTTATCGAGATGAAGGATATGAGAAATTGGCGTATTTTTTCGACGGGCGGGCTTTTGAGCGACGAAACGATTGCGCTTGTCGGCAACCACGCCGACAGAACTATTTCCTACTTTCACGTCAATACCGCTATCGTTTCGTGCAAGGGGTTCGAGATAAATAAGGGCTTTACCGATTCAAACGATATGCACGCATTTACAAAACATACGATGTTGCAGAACTGCGATAGGAGAATTTTGGCTGTGGATAGCTCAAAATTCAATCGAATTGCCTTTAACGTTGTGGGCGGGCTAAGCGATATCGATACGATAATTACCGACGTTAAGCCTCCCGAAAGCTGGCTTGAAAAATTCAGACAGAGCGGAACTGAATGTCTGTATCCGGAGGGTGAATATGAAAACTGAAGTATTGTGTTTTGCAAATAATAAGGGCGGAAGCGGTAAATCGACAACTTGTTCGAGCGTCGCTTACGCAATGGCGGAAAAGGGGAATAAGGTGCTTTTGATAGACGGCGATATGCAGCTAAACCTCACACTTTCATATTTTACAGAGGATAAAGCACTTGAAATTGCCGCAGGTGAAAATAACCTTTACTATGCCGTTAAAAATCAAAAACCGCTCGACGATTTTATCTGTAAGACAGATTATCCGAATATTGATATTATTCCATCGTCAACGCTTATGAGTTCGGTTGAATTCGAGCTGTTTACAAAGTGGCAGAGAGAGTTTATTCTCAAAAAAATGTTGAAAAACATCGTTGAAAGCGGCGTTTATAACTATATTTTGATAGACGCCCCGCCGACGCTCGGCTGCTGGGTAATGAATATACTTATCGCATCGGATAAAATAATTTTACCCGTCGAAGCAAGCCCTTGGGGGCTTTTCGGCTTGGCTAATATGATGGAATTTATTTCTCAAGTAAAAGAGCTTTCTCCCTCGCTCGACCTTTTGGGCGTTGCAATAACCAAGGTCGACGCAAGAAAGAACTATTTCAAGCAGACTATGGAAACGTTGAACGCAGAGGAAGGGATAAAAGTTTTTGAAAACGTGATCCACCTCGATAGCTCGGTAGAGTGGGCGCAGGACAATTCCAAACCCGTCGGAAGCTATAAAAAATCATCGAGGAGCGCTCTGGAATATTCGGCGCTTACAGATGAAATATTAAATGAATTAAGGAGATAAAAAAATGCCGGTAGGAAAGGGAAGTTTAAAGAGAGCGGTTTCGGCTAAAACCGCAGAGAAAAACGAGATATTCAGCGT
>CACXDQ010000228.1 GCA_902766475.1 uncultured Eubacteriales bacterium | reverse complement strand
TTGCCGCTTAAAAAACGAAGTCATACATAGGTATTACGAGGCTTTTTATGCGGCAAAGGGCTTAAAAGGCGCACTTGCGGCGTGTTCAGATATAGAATGCTTTGGTTATATTATTTAACGTTTCAACAGCACCCTGCTTATCGTTAAAAAGTTGTTCGATGAGTTGCATCAATTCTCTCCTGACGGATTTAAACTCCTCAGGATCGGTTTTGGGAACTACTCCCGTGTATATCCTCTTAAAAAGCCATGATAAAATTTTATCGCCGTCAAAATTCGTTCCTTCCGTTTGGTTTAACTCATTTATCTTTTCTCCGAACATCCAAAGATACTCATAATCTTCGTTGCCCTCTCTTATAGATTCGAGTCTGAGAGTAGATATCGGAGTATTCAATGCATAATCTTTACCCGGATATATCAAATGTCCGTCGCCGTTTGCCGTTTCAAACGTGTTTGGGTCATTCCATATATCTCTCGACGTGTATTTGCCTCCGTTATCATACGACAAGCATTTATACCAAAAGTTCACCGACCAGTAAAGATGCCCGGAAATCTTATAGTCATACTTCATCCACTCCATAACTCTCGTGGCGATAAGATTGTCGTCAAGTTGATAAGACGGGAACGGATTTTCCGGCTCGATACAGTTATACCACCAGAAATCTTCGCCGTTCATTCTCGTAGAATTCTCGGAACGCTCTTTTGCCCATTGCAGATAGGAGTCGGAATTGAATTCGCTTATATACGGACACCACGTCTGTATTCCGCCCGTTTCATCGTCGCCCTCGAAAACCTGTCTATTAACTTTGGGGGTTATCGTAACGACGTGTTTTAACGCAATAAGACTCGCCAGCAAATCCGGTTCGTCCGACAAGAGGTGTTTTACTTCGTTTTTTGCAGCCGTAATTATCCTGTCGCATTCCTTTACTTGTGCGGCATGAGATTCGTCGGGTTCGTCGATAATATTCCCGGCATAGATATACGCTTTTTTTAAAATATCGGTTTTATCTCCGCTTTTGCGCAAATCTATATTTTTGAGTATTATCGACTTCAACAAATTCGTCAGAGTTTGACCGTCGATTACGGAATAGCCTTTCCCCGTATCCGTCGGATTGCACGGCAACCCGTAACCTGAAACTATCGGATTTTTTGCATATTCGACAAGCGCTTCGGCATATCCGTCGGTATCTTTCGGACAATACGCCATGCCGAGATCGCACCCTTCGTAAGGTATATACACCGGGGTTATGCGCTTGTTTGCGAGAAACCAATAATAATTCGAATAAGTATCGTCGGATATTTTACTACCCTCGCCGTATTTTATATAGTGATACCACAGACCGAAAGAATTTACGTTATGTATTTCCTTTGGCATCTGAACGTTATAAACCTTTAATTTCAGCGTTGTTTTTATTTCGTCACCGTCCAAAGAGAGAGTTATCTTACTTTCATATTCTCCGCTCTCCGCATCCCAAGGCACGTTCACGTTAAACCAAATACCTTGATTTTCGCCTTTCTTTATCTTATTTTCTTTCTTCTTGACGTATCTGTCGATAGGAATAAGTGCGTCGGGATAATATCCCGTATACATTTCCGCCGTTCTCGGATTTTTAACGGATGGAGATTTGGTTTCTATATATCTCTCGGCAAATATTTCCAGATTGTCTTTACCGATCACATTGCCGCCGGATACAAAGTCGCTCGCAGCCACCTTAAAAGAAGATACGTCCTTATCGGGCCTTATCATCAGTTGCACAGACTCGGTTTCACCCTTAAACGATTCGATGACCATCTCGGAAACAATATCCGACGGCACGTCGTCTTCTCTCATAAACCTGACGGTATTATCGGCGCTCCATACGGCGGCAACCGTTTCGGAAGTCTTTCCGCCGCTTTCACCCGTGGAGGAGGAACATGCAACCGCTCCGACAGTCAAAAATATCGACGCCATTGCAAAGCACAGTATTTTCTTCATTATTTTGCTCCTATATTTACCAAAATAGTATCCCATTCGGTTTGAGTATAATGCGATATGTCGTAATCATATACTTGTTGAGCGGTGGTTTTCGTCTGCGTAAACAAATATTCATAAGAAGAAATATTCGTTTTAAAGTTGCGGACTTTGCCGTAAATAAACAAGTTAAAATTATTCGGTATCGGCAATACGAGAGTCTCGCTATCGTTAAAGCATTTTATACGCATCTTTGCGGTCTCGGACAGCGACGAATACAACGAGGGATCGTCCTCTTCCGCATTGTAATTAAAAAACAGTCCTGACCCTCCGGTCTTTTCGGTATATATGCCGTTTGCCGTATCTGTCGCCATAAATCTCAGAAAATCTTTCGCAAGACCTATATTTTTTGCGTATGAAGGGATTACCGCCGTATGATAGTTACCTACCGAATAAAGCATTTTGCGGGCTTCCTTTACCGCATTGAAATCCTTTTCCGAAACACCGCCAAAGGACGTTTTGCCTTCGTCGACGCACCTTACGACAGCGGCAAGCGTTTCATCGTCGTCAATGGTATCGAGTTTGTCTTTTATAGCGCTTATAACCGGCGTTTTCATCATTTTAATATCGTATGCCTTTCCGCCGTTGTCGACTATATCTTTTTTCAATTCGTCCATCTCCATATCGAACCAATCGCCGCACGCCATAAACATACCTTCGCCCTTGATGAATCTTCTCTGCGCAGTTATATAATCGGTCGAACCCGCCCTTTCGTACAAATTGTCTTTAAGCGCACTTTCCAACACTTTTAAGGACTCAAGTCTGCCTTTTTGTTTAAAAATGTCTATGGAATATTCATATTTGCCCGACGCCTCGTCGTACACTTTGCCTTCCCAGAAATTGACGTAATTATCATAACCCTCATATTGCGCCCACCAGATAGGCATCAAGTGTTCCCAATAAGTTGCGCCCGCGTCCATAGACTGCATAATAGAATAGGCATTTTTTTGGGTTTCGGCTTGCATAACGGCAAGCAATTCGTCAGTGGTAACGGGCACTTCGTAATTTCCGCTTTCCAGAAGTTCCGCATTGTAAAGTATTCCGTTGTAACCGCCTGCCCAAGGAAGAGCGAACCAAGACGATTCCCCCGACGGATTCGTGTAAAGATTCGACGTTACCGCGCTTCCGATCATCTTGGATTTTACGGTAGTATCCTCTCCGGGAACGGAAGATTCGTAAACGTCTTTCAGATCCGCCAGATAATATTGTCTGTTGCTGCCTTTGCTGCCGTAAAGTTCTTGCAGATTAAGGCCGAACAATAAATCAAATTTATTTGCTTTTACATTGCCGGATTTGATTTTGTCCGCAGCGTAAGTCTCTACGCCGTTGTGTTCAACGTCAAAAGTAACTTTGCCGTATTTTTCAATAACCCAATCCTCTTTTGCGAATGCGTCTTTTATGCCGTTAAGCCACTCCGTTTTGTAACCGGCGTCAAGGATATATATAGTCAATACGCTATCTCCTTGCTCGGTTTGCGAATTGTTGCCACAACCGGTAACAATCGTCGTCGTTAACAGCAAAAACACTGCCGCCACAAATGATAAACCTTTTTTCATATCTATACCTCCCTTTTTTTAAGCCCCGACTCAGCCTTTAAGACCGCCGACGGATACGTTTTTCATAATCTGTTCCGAAAAAACAGAAAATAACACCAAAATCGGCACCATCGATATAAACAGAGCCGCATAATATATCGTCGGATATTTATTGAACATATTCAAATGCACATAATAAAGCCCGGACGCTACCGTCGGATAACTCGGCATAAATAAAATTATCGAAGTGTAGTCATTCCAGCAAGATATTGCGGCGATTATCGAAAGCGTCACTATCGGACCTACCGCCATAGGCAGCATCACCTTGAAAAACACGACAAAATCATTACCGCCGTCGATGAAAACAGCCTCGGCGTAACTCCACGGCATATTTTTGAAGAATGCGTACATTATCAAAAAGTTAAAGCCGAATCCGCCGGCGCAAGTTACTATCGGTTGAAGTGGCGTATTGTAAATACCCAAAAACGAACTCAACCTGAAACTTGCGGGAAGCGTTCCTACAACGGGTATCGTCATAGATACTACCGCAACCGTATAAATCACGTTTTTCAATCTGAATCTGTATTTTGAAAGACTGTAACCGGTACATGCACTGAAAAAAACGCCCTCTGAAACGACTATGGCAGTATACCATAAACTGTTGAAAAACATTCCGACAAACGTTGTCCCGTCGTGTTCCAATTTCGAGAATGCGTCGACGTAATTTATAAACATCCACTTGGCCGGTAAAGCCATTGCCCTGAAGTTTTCCAAATCTTCAAAATAATTGTACGACGATTTAAACGAAGTATAAAAAACCCATATGAAAGG
>CACXDQ010000227.1 GCA_902766475.1 uncultured Eubacteriales bacterium | reverse complement strand
CGCATATTTTTTTGTTTGTCAACTGTTTTTCAGAAGTTTTTTATGGCTAACAAAAATATTTTTTATTTGACTTGCCTTATGTTTTATGATATAATAAAGAAAAACAAGGGGGTATCATAATGAAAAAAGGGCTTTTTTCTCTTTTTATTTGTATTTGCGTCTTTCTTTGCGGCTGTTACTACTCCCAAAAACGTAGCGCCACGTTCTTTGCGATGGATACCGTAATGGAGATTTCCATTTACGGCGAAGAAAAACTTCTCGGCGGTTGCAAAGACGTTATTTACGATCTCGAAAAAAAACTGTCGGTAACCGACGATAAAAGCGACGTATATATATTGAATAGTAACGGAAGGCACACGTTCGACGAGGATACGTTGGGTTTGATTTTACGTTCGATAGAACTCTGCGATCTGACGGGCGGCGCCGTCGACGTTACCGTCTATCCGCTCGTAAAAGCGTGGGGATTCACGACGGGCGAACACAGAGTTCCGGAAAACGGCGAGATAAGCTCGCTACTTTCGTCGGTCGGTTATAAAAAAGTAATCGTTTCGGGCAGCGAAGTCAGCCTGCAAAGCGGAATGGCGATAGACCTCGGTGCGATCGCAAAGGGCTACGCCTCGGATAAGATAGTTGAATATTTAAAGGACAACGGCGTTCAAAGCGCAATAATAAACCTCGGCGGCAACGTATGTGCGCTCGGCAAAAAGCCCGACGGCTCGCCGTGGAGAGTCGCCGTCGAAAACCCGTTTGGCGGCGGCTATATCGGCATTTTATCCGTAGAGGACAAATGCGTGATAACTTCCGGCTCTTACGAGAGGTTTTTCACCGAGGGCGGAAAGACGTATTGCCACATAATCGATCCGTCCACGGGCTACCCTGCCGATAACGGGCTTGTTTCCGTCAGCGTAATATGCTCCGACGGAACGTTTTCGGACGCTCTATCCACCGCCCTCTTCGTAATGGGTAAAGAAAGGGCGATAGAATTTTACAAAACTCACGTCGGCTTCGACGTGATACTCGTCGAAGCCGACGGCTCGATAACAATTTCAGAGGGGATAGAAAACACATTTGAGAGAAGTGCCGATATACCCGAAAGCTCGTTTGAGGTGATCTCATGATAAAAAACAGAGTGTGGATAATTATTTTCTCGGCTGTTTTCGTCATTTCCGTTGCGGTCGGGCTTTGGGTTTACTTTTCAGGGAACGGAACGTATGCAAATATTTATTCCGACGGAAAATGCGTCTATTCGATAGACCTTTCCGCCGTCGACAAGCCTTACGAAATAAGGGTGAATAGCGGCGACGGATATAACGTGATTTTAGTGGAAAGAGGCAGAATTTGCGTAAAAGAATCAAATTGCGGCGATAAAACGTGCGTAAACACGGGCTGGACGGACAGCGGAGCAGTTCCCGTGATATGTCTGCCGCATAAGCTCGTTATAAGAATAGAAAAAAACGGCGCCGAATTATTCGACGCAGTATCGAAGTGATATGAAAGCTAAGAGAATTGCATTAAATGCCGTACTCACGGCTATTGCGCTTACAGTTTATATAATAGAACAGCTCATCCCATTACCTCTCCCCGTCCCCGGAGTAAAGCTCGGTCTATCAAATATCGTTACGCTGTTTGCGATGTTCGCCCTCTCTCCGATAGATGCGGCGGTAATACTCGTTGCGAGAATTTTGCTCGGCTCTCTGTTTTCGGGGCGCATAACCTCGCTTTTATACAGTGCCGTCGGCGGAATACTCTGCTATCTCGCCACGCTTTTGCTAAAAAAAATAATAACGGAAAAGCAGATTTGGGTATGCGGAGTTGTCGGGGCGATAGCGCACAACGTCGGTCAGATCTCCGTCGCCGCCTTGTTGACGGGCTCTGCGGCAATATTTGCCTATCTTCCCGTACTGATAGCATTTGCCGTCGTTACGGGAACGGCGACGGGGCTTACGGCGCAGCTCAGCGTTTTAAAAACGCAAAAGGTAATAACGAAATTCAAGATCAAATAAACGTATGCAGACGCATGCTTGAAACGCACCCCGAAAGCGCATATGGCTTTCGGGGTGCGTTTTATTTAGCATCAAGTGCGCTTTTAAAAAATTTTTGCGTAACAAAGAACGGTTTGCGAACTCTTCGCAAACCGCTCTTTGAAAAATATATGATAAGGGGGAAAATGATGAGCAAATTTATTTGTCATAGCCTTGGCTCAACTGACACCCATATGATACACCTTTATAAGACAAAAGTAAAATATTTTTTTTCAAATTAAATAAATATGTCTATTTTTGTAATAGTTGTATCTATTTTTGTAAAT
>CACXDQ010000226.1 GCA_902766475.1 uncultured Eubacteriales bacterium | reverse complement strand
CCTCTTTCCCTCACCCTCTTCAACGCAAGTAGCAGCCTTTGTTGTATTCCACTCTCCCCAATCGTGTCCCAAGGCGTCGACGTAATCTGAAACAAAGCTATTTTCGCAATCTGTACAAGTGTAAGTCGTATAGCCGTTTTCGGTGCAAGTCGGCTTTGTTTCTACCCCGACGTAATTATGCCCGAGCATTTTTATCTCTCTCGTTTCAACGTGCGTTGAATCGTGAGAACATACCCTTTGTTCTGTTCCGCTTTCCGTACAAGTCGCAGGTTTTGTGGTATTCCACTCACCCCAATCGTGCCCCAAGGCGTCGACGTAATCTGAAACAAAGCTCTTTCCGCAATCGGTGCAAGTATATGTCGTATATCCGCTTTCGGTGCAAGTGGGCGCAACGACTTCTTTTGCGTATTCGTGTACGTGCTCTTCATTACTTTGACTTTCAGAACGATCTTCCGAAGAATTATCCGAAGAGCTGTCGGCTGTTTCAGTCGGCTGCGTACCGCTTTCCGTCATGGAGAGTTCGTCAAATATATTTTCGCAAGCCGAAGCCGCAAAAAGCGAGGCGATCGCTATGACCGTCAATGTTAAAAATGAAATGATTTTCTTAGACATCTACCTTTTTCTCCTCTATTCAATAAAAACGCTGTGAATATTACAGCGTTGTGCCTTTTATCTTATTTTATCCTACTTTATACTACTTGTCAAGTAATTATAAGATATTTTGGTTTAATTCAGGAGGAGAACCATGAAACCATTAAAAGAGAAAATAAGTATTACGATAGATTCAGATTTGTTGTCGGTCTTAAAAGCAGAAGCGGAAAAAGACGACCGCTCTCTTTCTCAGTTTATAAATCTTATATTAAAAAGATATATAAACGAAATAGAAGAGTAAATTAAAAAGATATAATAACAAGCTAACAAACTTTATTCTACTTGATTTTTTTAAAGCGGACGACTATAAAGGCGAGGGCGGCAAAATTTTTGCCGCCCTCGCCTTTATAAAGAAGTAAAAACGGCTTTAACGCCGCATTTGTCAACGTTTAAAAAGCGGCAGGCGCAAAGCCCCGAAAGGGCTTTGCGCCTGCCGCTTAAATTTGCCGAATCAAAACGATTAAAACAACTCAATTTCGGCTGTTATGATTTGCGCTTTCTTTACGCTATCTCTTTTTTGATGACTTCGGGCGACTTGTTGCCCAAAACAACCTCTTTATCGATTATCACCTTGCCGACGTTGTCCTCGGACGGAATATCGTACATGCTGTCGAGCATGAGGTTTTCAAAAATAGTCCTCAGCCCCCTCGCACCCGTCTTTAAAGCGATCGCCTTTTTAGCCACTT
Organism: uncultured Eubacteriales bacterium; assembly: GCA_902766475.1. Taxonomy (GTDB): domain Bacteria; phylum Bacillota; class Clostridia; order Christensenellales; family Borkfalkiaceae; genus UBA10281. The sequence goes on along the minus strand of CACXDQ010000226.1, from coordinate 1,884 downwards.
CTCTCACGGCGTCGTCGGTAACGACAAGCTCAACGTCGTCGAGCCCGACGAGCTTTTTATACTGCTTTACAATGGCGTTTTTAGGCTCTGTCATGATCTTGACGAGAGCGTCCTCGTCGAGCGGTTTTAAACTTACGACGATGGGCATTCTTCCGACAAATTCGGGGATAAGCCCGAACTTGGTAAGGTCTTGCGGCTGAATGTCCTCGGCGTAGGAATCGGAGCCGAAATTGTCGGCTTGAAGAGTTCCGCCGAAGCCGAGCGAAGATTTGTCCTTTCTCTTTCCCACTATCTTGTCAAGCCCGACGAAAGCGCCGCCGCAAATGAACAAAATATTAGTAGTATCGATGCGGATAAATTCTTGCTGGGGGTGTTTTCTGCCGCCCTGCGGGGGGACGGAAGCGACGGTCGATTCGATGATCTTTAAAAGCGCTTGCTGAACGCCCTCGCCGCTGACGTCTCTCGTAATGGAAACGTTCTCGCTCTTTCTGGCGATCTTATCTATCTCGTCGATATAAATAATGCCTCTCTGCGCCCTTTCGACGTCATAATCGGCGTTCTGAATGAGCTTTAAGAGTATATTTTCGACGTCCTCGCCGACGTAGCCCGCCTCGGTGAGCGTAGTTGCGTCCGCAACGGCGAACGGCACGTCGAGCACCTTTGCGAGCGTCCTTGCGAGCAAGGTTTTACCGCAGCCGGTAGGACCGAGCAAAAGCACGTTGCTCTTCTCTATATCCACATCGTCTTTTTTGGACTTCTTGCCCGTGTAATTTATTCTCTTATAATGGTTGTAGACGGCGACGGAAAGCACCTTTTTAGCGTTGTCCTGTCCGACGATATACTTGTCGAGTTCCGCCTTTATCTCCTTTGGTTTGAGGAGTTTTACGACGTTGCCCGTCGTCTTTTCCTCGTCCTCTCTCAAAACCTCTTTACAAATATCTATACATTCGTCGCAAATATATACGCCGTTGGGGCCGGCGACGAGTTTTTTCGCAAGCTCTTTGGGCTTGCCGCAGAACGAACAGAAAAGCTGTTCGTCGTTATTTTTATTGTTTGCCATTACTCCTCCGATTATCTGTTATAAAAAATCTTGTCGATAAGCCCGTATTCGAGCGCTTCTTCCGCCGTGAGGTAATTATCTCTGTCGGTGTCTTTCTCTATCACTTCGAGCGGTTTGCCCGTGTTTTCGGACAATACGGAATTGAGTTTGGCTTTGAGCGCCAGAATGTGTTCCGCCTGAATTTTGATGTCGCTCGCCTGCCCCTGAGCGCCGCCGAGGGGCTGATGGATCATTATTTCGCTCGACGGAAGGGCGTATCTCTTGCCCTTTTTGCCGCTCGAAAGCAAAAATGCGCCCATGCTCGCCGCCATGCCGATGCAGATGGTGGAAACGTCGCACTTAATGAAATTCATCGTGTCGTAAATGGCAAGCCCCGCCGAAACGCTTCCGCCCGGGCTATTGATATAGATATTGATGTCCTTAGCCGAGTCCTTCGCCTCTAAATACAAAAGCTCGGCGACGACGGTGTTCGCCACGGCGTCGTTTATCTCGCCGGTAATAAATATTATCCTTTCTTCCAAGAGTTTGGAATATATATCGTAAGAGCGTTCGCCTCTGTCGGTCTGCTCCACTACCATGGGAATAAGTGCCATAAATTTCTCCTTTAACCGAATAATTATGTCGAGTTAAGATAAAAACGGGGATAATCTATAAAATTATCCCCCGTAAAAGTTTGTTATAAAAACTTAGCCGATTTTATTGTTCTCTTTCAAGAACTTGAAGAGTTTGTCGATGACGATGCTGTTTTCGATATAAGATCTGCGCTGAGCGTCGATGTCCTTTTTGTATTCCTCAACGGGTTTCTTAGCGGCTTCGGCTTGCTT
>CACXDQ010000225.1 GCA_902766475.1 uncultured Eubacteriales bacterium | reverse complement strand
TCATACACATTCTCCATAGAGGTCGTACTCGTCTGCCGAGGTTATCCTGACTTCGTAAATCTCGCCCTGGACTATTTCGCCGTCCGACGTGAAATACACTCTGCCGTCTATGTCGGGGGCGGAGAAATAGGCTCTGCCGTAAAAGCTGTCCTTATCGTAATCGATGCCGTCCGTAAGAACTTTAAGCGTCTTTCCGACGTAGCCTTCGTTTATTGCCCTCGACACCTTGGCTTGCGCCTCGTACAATCTCTTTACTCTTTCTTGCTTGACTTCTTCGTCTATCTGACACGGAAGCCTGTATGCCGGCGTGCCCTCTTCTCTCGAATAGGCGAAAAAGCCCGCATTGTTTAATTTTTCTCTCTCTATAAACGATAGCAGCTCGTTGAAATCTTCTTCCGTTTCTCCCGGGAAACCGGCGATAAAGGTGGAGCGTATAGCTATCCCTTTCACCCTCTCTCTGAGCTTTTGTATAAGCTTAGAATATTCCTTGCCGCTGCCCTTTCTGTTCATTCTCTTCAACACGGCGTCTGCGGCGTGTTGAAGGGGGATATCTAAGTATTTAAGTATCTTTTCCTCGCTTGCCACGAGGTCTATAAGCTCGTCCGAAAGCATATCCGGATAGGCGTATAAAAGCCTTATATGCCCGACGTTTTCAAGCTTTGAAAGCCTCTTTAACAGCTCGCAAAGCATGGGCTTTCCGTAAATGTCCTCGCCGTATCTCGTGATGTCCTGCGCCACGACGATAAGCTCTTCCACGTCGCCCAAACCCTCGGCTTCGGCTAATATATCCTCTATTTTCTCGGACTTATATTTGCCCCTTATCGATGGGATAAGACAGTAAGTGCAATGGTTGTTGCACCCGTCCGCAATGCGGAGGTATGCGTAGTGCAAGGGCGTGGTTATCACCCTTTCCTTTGGTGCAAAATAGTCCTCTTTGCCGACGAAGTTCACTCTGTTGCCTTTATATGCAAGCTCTATCGCCTCGCCTAATCTTGCGTAATCTCTCACGCCCAGAAACACGTCCACTTCGGTAAGCTCGTCGAACAGCTCGCCGATAAATTTCTCGGGTAAACAGCCCGTCAAAACGAGCTTTTCGAGCTTGCCTGTGTTGCGGTATTCGTTACATTCGAGAACGGTTTCGATCGCCTCTTTCCTCGAACTTTCCAAAAATGCGCACGAGTTCACTATAATTATCTCCGCTTGGGAGATATCCTGCGTTATCTTTTCCGTTCCTATGAGAGCGAGCATCCTCTCGGTGTCCACTCTGTTTTTATCGCATCCGAGCGAAATAACGCCGAACGTCTTTTGTTTTAAAATCATATTTATCTATTAAAAATTATTGTATTTTTCGGAGAATTCCTCATCGGAAAGAATATTTCCGTACTTCTCGTCATACTGTTCTTTCGTCATTATAACCTGATTTTGCTTGCCGTCGCCCCTTACTATATATCCCTCTCTCTCCATCCAGTCGATAATGCCGGCGGACTTCGGAAAGCCGAAGCGAAGCCTTCTCTGTATCATCGAAATGGAGATCGTGCCGAGAGAAATCGCAAGGTATAAGCCGGCTAAATTATCCTTGGAAACGGGAGCGTCGGACGTCGGTTCGACGCTTTTTTCGCTCTTTGATCCGCCGTTCGTTCTCTTTGCCGTACCCAAAAAATCAAATACGGACGAGAAAGAATTTTTACTTTCGGTAGCTATTTCGCCCTTAGCCTTTTCGTCGAAATAGGCGTCGTTATGTTGCTTGATAAATTCAACTACCGCCTTTACCTCGTCGAGGCTTATATATGCGCCCTGAACTCTCCTCGGATGGAAGTCCTGAGTCGTCTTGATGAACATATCGCCGCTGCCGATAAGGTTTTCGGCGCCGCCTTCTTCGATGAGCGTTTTGGAATCGCTTGCGCAAGACGCCTTTAAAGCGATGCGTGACGGAACGTTGTATTTGATACAGCTCGCCATTATTTTCGGCGAAATGCGCTGCGTTGCGAGTATGATATGTATGCCCGCCGCTCTCGCCTTCATGAGTACGGGCGATAAGGCGTTATCGAACTCCTTAAAACTCTGTGTGGCAATATCCCCGAACTCGTCTATCACGACGACGAGCCTATACAGTTTGCTCTTGCCTTCCCTCAATGCGTATTCGTTGTATTCTCCCACGTTTCTGACGGCGGCTTCCCTCATCAAGCCAAATCTTCTGTTTATCTCGCCGCTAAGCCATTTGAGGGCGTTCAGCGCCTCGTCGACGTCGCCCAAAATCTTGTCGAATAAAAGGTGCGGCATATCCTCGAAAAGCACGTATTCCACACGCTTCGGATCGATTATTATAAACCTCAGATCTGCCGGGCTGTAACGGTACATAAGGCTTATGAGAATTGAGTTTAAAACAACCGACTTGCCCGAGCCAGCCGCTCCGCCTATAAGAAGGTGGGGCATTTTTACGACGTCCTCTTCGACGGAAAACCCCGAAACGTCTTTGCCGATAGCGGCTATAAGGGTATTTCCCCCGACGGACGTGTTGCCCTCTATCACTTGTTTCAAGCCGACGTTTCCACGCACTTCGTTGGGCACGTCGAATGCAAATTTTTCCGTGCCGTAAACGGAGCTTATCATAACCCAGTCTTTAAGCAGAAAGTGAAGTTCGTCCTCACACCCCAGAACGGCTTTTACGGGCGTATTTTCCGAAACTTTGACCTCAAATCTCGTAATGCTCGCCCCGTAGGTTATACCCGTGATCTCCGCTTCCGTCTTAGCCTCGGTTTTTACCGTATTTAAAATGGTTTCGGAAATAGCCTCAGCCCATTTTTCGTTCGGTACGGCGATTTCGTAATCGCTCAAAAGCTCCGTCGGCGGAGCGATGTATTCGTAATTTTTCGGCATCTCTTCGTATCTCTTCATTGTTTTCTCCTTCGCAAATTATAAATTATCGTATTTTTCGGAAAATTCCTCATCGGAAAGCATATCGCCGTACTTCTCGTCATACTGCTCTTTCGTCATTAATACCTGATTTTGCTTGCCGTTGCCCTTTACTATATATCCCTCTCTCTCCATCCAGTCGACAATTCCGGCGGACTTCGGAAAGCCGAAGCGAAGCCTTCTCTGTATCATTGAAATGGATATTGCGCCGAGCTGAATTGCGAGATACAATCCGGCTAAATTGTCCTTTGAAACGGCGCCCTTTCCGCCGCCGCCAAAGCCGGACGTTTCTATCGCTTGCGGATTGCACTCGTTATTTATGGAAGCGAGGGCAAATTCGTTGAAATAGCACTTGTTGTGCGCCTTGATATAGTCGACAATGGTCTTTATCTCGTCGAGGCTGACGAATGCGCCCTGTGCCCTCGTGAGCTGGGGGTGATCGGTCGTTCTGAACAGAACGTCGCCTTTCCCGAGAAGGGTTTCCGCACCTTGCTCGTTAAGTATGGTATTGGAGTCTACCGCATTGGACATCTTGAAAGCCATTCTCGACGGGAAATTGGTCTTTATCGAGCCGACCATTATATCGACGGACGGTCTTTGCGTTGCGAGGATAAGGCATACGCCCGAAGCCCTCGCCTTTGCCGCAATACGGGAAATTGCGCTTTCGATATTCTTCTTGTCGGTCTGCATGAGGTCGGCAAATTCGTCGACGATAATAACTATCCTCGGCATTCTCTTCTCTTTCGTGGGATCTATCTGAGCGTTGTATTCGTCGATATTTCTGACCATTGCGGCGCAGAGTTTGGTATATCTCGCCTCCATCTCCCTCACCGCCCAGTTGAGGACGGCGACGGCTTTATTGGGCTCGGAAATGATCTCGTCGAAGAGCATGTGGGGTATGCCCTTGAATATTGTGAATTCGACTTGTTTGGGATCGATTATGATAAACCTTAAATCGGCGGGGCTGTATTTATACATCAAACTTACGATGAGCGAGTTTAAACCTACCGATTTACCCGTGCCCGTTGCGCCCGCTATAAGAAGGTGCGGCATGGAAACGATGTCCGAAACGACGGCGTTGCCTATAATGTCTTTACCTATCGCAAAGGTGAGCGAATTGGGCTTTGCGTTTATAAACGGCTTACTCTCTATAACTTCCCTTAAACCGACGGTCGCTTGCTTATCGTTGGGCACTTCTATGCCGAGGTACGACGTGCCCGGTATCTGCGCAATACGGATATCGCTCGTCGCCTTTAATTGAAGTTTCAAGTCGTCGACGTATTTAACTACGCTCTTTACCGAAACATTCAATGGAATTCTAAGCGCAAATCTCGTTACGGTAGGGCCGTGAACGACGTCCGCTATCTCGGCGTTTATTCCGCCGAGGACTTTAAGCGTGCTTAAAATAACGTCGCCCTTTTCCCTCATAAACCGCTCCACGTCGGCGTAACTCTCGTTGTTTTCGTAAACTTTCAACAGCTTTATCGGCGGTGCGACGTACTTGAAATTGAGGGGCATCATATCGTATGGGTTTACCGCCTCTTCGACCTTCTTTTCGGGTTGCGGCTTAGGCTTTACCGACGGTCTTTCCTCTCTCTCGTAAAATCTCGGCGGCTCAGGCACGCTCTCTTGCGGCTCCGGCACGACGGATTCGGTCATTCTGCCGCCGTCGCCCACATCTTCCGTATCGCCCTCGTCGCTGTCGAACGAAAAGCTCCTCACGCCCTCGTCGGCGGCGCTCTCGTCAACTCCGTTTTCTATGTCGACCTCTTCGGGGCTGACGCTTGCGCTCTCCCCGAAATCTTGACGATCCCGATAATTATCTTCTCTGTAATCGTCGGGTATATAGACGTTTTCGCCAAGCCGTATATCCTCGTCGGCTTGTCCTAAATTGTCGTTATAAACGGCGTTTGCGCCGCTGTTTTCATAGCCGTTTTGCTCCGTGCCGTGCATTGACGACCTGACGTAATCTCTCTTCTCGTTGAACGCTCTGTCATATTCCTCACTGTAAACGGATGCGGGATTTCCCTCTCTTTCGGGATAGAGTTTTTCGGAAGCGGCGGAGCGTTCTTTTTCGTATTCACCCTCTTCCCTGAACTCAAACGGGCTGTCCGCCATTGCAAGCTTGCGCTTTCCGACGGTCGGGCTTTTAGAAGAGCCGCCAAAACCCGAAACTCTGTTTCTGCCGCCCACTTCCTCGTAGCCGTCTATATCTTCTCTGCCTTTCGGCGAATCGTAAACGCCCGTAACTTCGTCTTTGCCCGAACGGGGCTTGGACGCAAAAACTCTCTTTCTGAACACCACGATAAGGCAAATGACGGCGAGTGCGACGAGTATAAAATAAGCGCCTACAAGCGTGGTAAAGTGTGCGAGAGGGTAAACGGCGAGCGCCGCTATAACGCCGCCTATCGTAGCTTTTTCTGAAAACCCGGCAAGGTAACAACTTTCTATATACGCCGAAAAATCTTCACTCGGCGTTGAAAATGCAAGGTGAAGGATAAATGCGAAAAATATGAGGGCGAGCGACGCAAACGCCGCCGTTATTTTTGCCGAGCCGCCGATTTCCCTCTTTACGAAAATGAGCATAAGCCCGAACGCAAACAGCGCCGAGAAAAGAGGAAAAGCGAAATATCCGAAAACGCCGAATAAAAACTTCTGCGCTTCACCGCTGACGCTGTATAAAAAGCTCTCGCCCGTTACCATGAAAATGAGCGCCGTAAGCGAAAACAGAGCTATCGTTCCGCCCCACAGCCCCCTATTGATAAATTTGTCAGCGTTTTTTACGGACATTGTTTCACCTCCTCGCCCACGCACGTAAAACCGCACGCACAGTTGTCTATAACAATTCTACAGTTGTCTATAACAATTCTTTTAAATTATATCATACATATAAATATTTATCAAGTTATTTAAAATAGTTTATTTCCCGCCTTCATAATTTTTTTGACGAAAAAAATACCGCAAGAAAGCCCTGCGGTATTTTTTCGTCTTTTTCTTTTCAGTTTTTGGAATCGATTATCTTTACGATGTCGGCTACGGTCTTTATCTCCGTCGCTTCCTCTTCGGGAACGGTTATGCCGAACTGATCTTCAAGCTCCATAAGCATCTGAACGACGTCGAGAGAGTCGGCGCCGAGGTCTTTCACCACGTCGCTGTCGGGAGTGATTTCGGCTTTGTCAACGCCGAGCTGTTCGCTTAAAAGCGATGCCACTTTTTCAAAAGTATCCATTTTTGCCTCCGTATATTTTTACGAATATTTTATTAAATTTGACTTTTTACGTCAATTTTTTTAAATGATATAAGTTGAAGATTTTGCCTTTGCTAAATTAAGCTCGGCTTTCTTCTCCTCATAGCCCTTTCT
>CACXDQ010000224.1 GCA_902766475.1 uncultured Eubacteriales bacterium | reverse complement strand
CTATGAGTGCGGTATAAGGTTTTTGACGGACTACCTCGACGGCGACGTGTATTTCAGGCTTTCGAGAGAAGGGCAGAATATAGACAGAACGAGAACGCAGTTCAAGCTCGTTTCGGACATGCAGTCGAGATACGACGAAATGCTCTCCATAATAAAGAAATATCAATAAAATATAAAGCAAAAAACGCCGAAGTTTTCGGCGTTTTTTGCTTTTAAAAGTCAAACACTATCTTTTTGTTTTCGTCCATTTTCAGTTTGGCGGTAAACTCTTTTCCGCTTTTGGAAATAAAACTCTTTTTATCCGTTGACCCTTTTTCGAGCAGAGCGGCAACGTCGTCTTTATTTATCGTCGAGCCGAGTATTTTGAAGTTTATCCTAAATTCGCAGCCCGATTTGTAGCCCGTACAGCCGTAATTGTATCTTCCCCTTACGAGCTTTTTACCGCACAGGGGGCAAATCCCCACCTCGTCGCCGTAAAAGCCCGTATTATTGCTGTCCTTAGCGTCGAAAACTTCGGATATTTCCCTCTTCGCCATTTCGACGCTCTCGTCTATCGTCATTTCGCCACGATATACCTTTTTAAGCGCTTGTCCGAGTTGGCTCGTCTTGTACTTATCCATTGAAATATTCATATCGAGAAGTTGTTCGACGAGGTATCTTCCGTTGTTTTCAATATAATATACGTCTTTTTTGAGGGAGATGTATCCGCTCTTTTTGGCGTTGTCGATAATTCCCGTCCTCGTCGCTTCCGTGCCGAGTTCAAGCCCTTTGAACATCGCCTTGTATTCCTCGTCGTCGTTATCCGCAGAAGCTTTGTCGTCTTTAAACGGGTTTTTGAGGTAGTTGTTCAGCGTTTCTATCGTGTAGTGTTTAGGCGGTGAAGTCTGTTTCTTTTCGGGATGAAACAAGGCGTTTACTTTGTCGCCCTTTTCGAGCTTGGGGAGAAGTTTGTCTTTTTTCTCCATTCCGTCGTACTTTGTCCAGCCGGGGTCGAGTATCGCCGTGCCCTTTAAGACGTAATCTTCCTTTCCGCCGAGCGAAACGGTTATCTCGGTCTTTTCCACAACGCAGTCCTCACTGCAAAAAACGGCGACGAATCGGCGCATCACGGCGCTGTAAACGAGCGTTTCGTCTTCGCTCAGCGCACCTTTTTGAGGAATTTTGTATGTCGGCGTTATTGCGGAGTGCGATTCTATCTTCGAGTCGTCGAAAATATTTTTTCCGTCCTTGAATTTTACGGGGTAGCCAAGCTTTGCGACGTCTGATAAAATCTTTTTTATCTTGTCCTTTTCGTTGGTCGCAAGGTATTCGGAATTTGTCCTCGGGTAGCTTAAATAACCGCTTTCATAAAGTTTTTGGGCTATTTGCAAACTCTTTTCCATCGGCATTTTATATTTTTTGCCGAGAAAATTTTGTAATTTTGTCAAAGAGTAGAGCTTTCCGGGGGATAGTTTGTCTTTCTTTGCCTTTTTATCGGTAACGACGGCTTCAAGTGCGTTCATTCTTTCGCAACATTTTATCGCCTTTGCCTCTTCCGTTTCTTTAAAGGTATAAGAAGATGTCAGCTCTACGACTTCGCCGTTCGTTTCCGCCTTCGATACGAGGGCGAAATATATTTCGGGTTTGAAATTTTCTATCTGCATATCTCTGTCGTAGATAGCTTTTACTATCGGAACGATAACTCTGCCCACCCTTAAAAGCTGCCCAGTCTTTATCGTTGCATATCTCGTGAGATTCACTCCGTAAAGCCAGTCGATATAAGTCCTCGAAAAGCCCTCGTCGGCAAGATTGTCGTAAAAGCCGTCCTCTCTCATTTCCCTAAGGGCGGAAGAAACGGTTTCGGGCGTCTGGTCCGGAAGCCACAATCTGTATATCGGTTTTTCCGTCTTTAAGGCGTTTATGATACACAGCCTTATTATAATTTCTCCCTCTCGGTCAGAGTCGCCTGCGTTTACTATCTTCGTAACGTCGTCACGGTTTAAAAGCTTTTTAATCGTGTCGAATTGCCTTTCCACGCCGTCGCCGCTGCCCGTCGTGTCCTTTTTGAGCTTGAATCTGAATTTTTCGGGAAAGCAGGGGAGGTTGTCGAGCGTCCACTTTGAATT
>CACXDQ010000223.1 GCA_902766475.1 uncultured Eubacteriales bacterium | reverse complement strand
TTGAGGGGCAAGAAAGCGATACTTTAGTTGCAATTAAATTATAGAATAACATACCCGTTAAGGCGAGGCAAACGACCGAAGTCGTACCCTCGTACTACGAGGGAGTTTAACAAAGCCTTAACCGCTTTGTTGCCCCTCAAAAAAACTATTGACGGGGATATGTTAATCCTCGCGACTCTCTTAATCGGTTTCGACAAAAATCGCACATTCGCCCGAAAATTGTTTGACAAATCGGGGTTTTGTGTTAAAAAAACCAAAGCCGAAAATTGTTTTAAAGGGGTGTCGCAAGTCGATAACTCAAATTGCGACACCCCGAATGTAATCAGAATCTATCCCACGGGCGGCGATCATGACAGCCGCAGGGCTTTTCGTATCTTTCGTAAACGCACCTTCCGCACGGTGGCGGATCGGGCTTCGGCGGCGGTGGAGGGGGCAGCGGTCTGCGCTTTTCACAACAGCAGACAGCCCAAACCACAGCGCCCAAAATCAATAATTTTTCAGCGCACATCTTTAGTATCTCCTTGTAAACATCGTTTTTAAGGTAAACCCCTTTAAAGGAGCTATTATATACTATGATAAATGCACGCAATTTGTCAAAAAATCAAATGAATTGCAACACGTCGACGAGGACGGCGAAACCCAATATAAGGACAAAGCCGACGAGGTGGATCACCGCCTCTACCTTTCTGTTTATGGGCTTTTTCCTTATCCATTCGATAATGCAGAATACTATTTTAGAGCCGTCGAGCGCAGGAATGGGCAAGAGGTTGAACACGGCGAGGTTTACGCCGATAAACGCCATTATCTCGAATGCGTACACAAGCCCGTAGCTCATGACTTTTGACGCCGTCCTTATGGTGGTGATAGTGCCGCCGACGGCGTTCAAGCCCAATTTGCCCGTCAAAAGCTCTCCAAGACTTCTGAAAATTGTTCCGCCTATCTTAAATGAATATTCGACCGACCTTAAAAGAGAAGTGAAAAAGCCCACTTTCTGGTAAGAGCCTTGCGTGTAATACGACTTCCCTTCAACGGCAATGCCGAGAAAATCGAGAACAGCGGCGGAGTCGGTCTTGTCGACGGCGTTCCAGCCCTCGCCGAGGGTGAACGTTATCTCCGTGCGAACGCCATCTCTCGAAACGTAAAATGACGCTATATCGCCCTCTAAAAGCGGAGAAATAAATTTCACAAAATCGTCCGTACCGAAGATGAGCGAACATTCCGTCGGCTCGTCGGCGTCTTTGAATCTCGTTATAAAATCGCCCGTTTTAAAAGGAAATTTATCGGTAGAAGATATTCTTATCGCACTTCCCACACCGAGAGAATCGTACACCTTTTCGATCTCGGTCATATTGTAACACTCGACGTCGGAGCGGAGTTTTACGGGCACGAAAATCTTCTTTCCGTCCCTTATGACTTCGGCTTTTATCTCGTCGCCCGCCTTGGAATGATTTAGCGCCGAAACGAGGTCGGTCGTCAAAAATATAGAAGTGCGCCTGCCGTCTTTTTCGATCGACGTAACGTAGTCGCCGCCCCGCAAACTCATTTCGGCGTAAACGCCGTCCGACGGCTTTATTATGGCGGCGCCGAACGTGGACTGACCGTAGACGTTCATTGAAATAATTATTATAAGGAGCGCCAAGAGGTAATTCATCGTAGCGCCGGCGAGGAGAACGAGTATTCTCTGCCACGGCTTTTTGTTGTTGAATGCGTTGGGAGAGGGGTTTTCCTCGTCCTCGCCCTCGAACGAACAATAGCCGCCGAACGGGAAAATTCTTATGGAAAACAGCTCGCCGTTTTTAGCCTTGTGCTTAAAGATCGCCGGGCCCATGCCGATAGCGAATTCGTTTATCTTGAATTTTAAAAGTTTCCCGACGATGTAATGCCCGAATTCGTGAACGGTAATCATTATCATCAGAACGAGCAGAGCGAGCAAGATAAAGCCTATATTTTTAAAGACGTCTATAGCGTCAAGCAAGTTATAGATAGCCAAGTCAGTTCACCCCGAATTTTTCCCTTACGGCAATGCGGCTCACCCTGTCGGTATATACGAGCGAATCCATAGTAACCTTCATTCTCTCGGTCTTTGCAAGGACGTATTCTATCGCCGCCGAAATGTCGTAAAAGCCTATTTTATCACGAAGATACAGCCCGACCGCCTCTTCGTTGGCGGCGTTCATGGCGCAAGCGAAGTTGTCGCCCTCTTTAAACGAATCGAGAGCTAAGCGAAAACACGGAAACGTTTTTTCGTCGATCTCCTTAAAAGTCATCGTCTTGCCGGCAAGCGAGAGCTTGGGCGCAGTGCTTTCAAGCCGTTCGGGATAGCTCAAAGCGAGCTGAATGGGCACCGTCATAGACGGACAACCTATCTGTGCGAGCATCGCCCCGTCGTCGAATTCCACGAGGGAATGAACGAGACTTTCGGGGTGTATCACGGCTTCGACCTTTTCGAGCGGAGCGCCGTATAAATGGCACGCCTCTATAACTTCAAGCCCCTTGTTTAATAGCGTTGCGCAGTCGATAGTGATCTTTTTGCCCATCTGCCAGTTGGGGTGTTTAAGGGCGTCGGCGGCTTTGAGCGCCGCAATCTCTTCCCTCGTCTTGCCTCTGAACGCACCGCCGCTCGCAGTTATGATGAGCTTTTTAAACTTCGCCTTTCTGTCGTAGCCGAGACATTGGAAAATAGCCGAATGTTCGCTGTCGACAGGGATAATATCCACTCCCCTTTCCTCGGCGGCTTTGATTACCATTTCACCGCCGGCAACGAGCGTTTCCTTGTTTGCGAGAGCGACCGTCTTGCCCATGGAGATCGCATGAAGGACGGGTTTAAGCCCGGCAAAGCCCGAGATAGCCGCAACCACTATATCGCAATCGTCCGTAACGGCGTGAAGAGAAGAATTTTCGCCCGTATAGAGCGAAGTTCCGCTTGGGAGCGATGGTATCGCCGCCGCATTTTGTGAATTTGCGAGGGCGGCGACGCTCGGTTTAAATTCTTCGATCTGCTCATAAAGCATACGGGCGTCGCCGCCCGCAGATAGCGATACTATTTTAAATTTGTCGGGATGACGGCGAACGACGTCGAGCGTCTGTCTGCCTATCGAGCCGGTGCTGCCGAGCAGCGCAATTTTTTTCATATATGCCCTCTTAGCCGAATGGAAACAAAGTTGAACTTGCCCAAGCCGTGTCTTTTGCGCCCTATAAGGCGAGTTCTCACGGAATGAATTTGCTCAAATACGCCGAAATTCAGCAGTTTTAACGAGTTCTATCTTATTTTCATTCGGCTATTAAAACAGAGAATGATAAAAATCACTCTCCGTCAATTATATTGTATTCAATATTTTATTAAATATCACAGCAAAACGGGAACGGGGCTTAAAATTCCGAAGAAGAGGAAGAGGGCGACGGACGCAAATAACAGACCGTCTATCCTATCCATAACTCCGCCGTGGCCGGGGAGAAGTTTGCCCATGTCCTTAATGCCGAGCTTTCTCTTTATCTGGCTTTCGACGAGATCGCCGAACTCGGTGAGAAGGGAGCAGACAAGCCCTACCGCAATGAAGAATAGTACGTCCGCCGCAACGTTCCATATTACCATACCACGAGCGTAGCAAAGCACGAAATATACGGCGACGCTGCTTATGATACCGCCTATTAAACCGCCTATAGCCCCGCTTACGGTCTTATTGGGGCTAATTATCGGACAGAGCTTTTTGCCCTTTACGATAGAGCCGACAAAGTACGCCATAACGTCGGTACACGGGCTTACGGCAAAGGCTATCGCAAGCGCAATGCCGTGTCCCTCGAAGCTCAAAAAGTGGAGAAGGAACAAAAAGACGGACGGATAGAAGAGCGTCAAAACGGTAAGCCCCACGCCTTCCAACGTTACCGACTGGTCGAGATCTCTGCCCCATTTTTTAAAGCCGGGAAGCCCCGTAAGGTGGTTTATTATAAGCGTTGAAATAATTATGAGTACGAACGCAAGACCGACGACTATAACTACGGTATATTGCTTGTCGACAAAAGCCGCCACGGGAAAAATGGTTGCGGCATACAAAATAGCAAGGGTTTTTTGCGTCCTTGTAGTTCTCTTGCCGAAAGCCCGATGCAGCTCGAAAGTGCCTATTACCGCCATTCCCCAAAGGAAAAGGTCGAAAAGGCGCTTGTCAACGTACATTTGTAAATAAAGGAAGCCGAGAATTATAGCCAATATGACCAAACCCGTCAAAGTCCTTTTCAATAAATCGTTCATATATTACCGTCTTGCAATAATTGTTGAATATCAGATACCGCCGAAACGCCTCTTTCTGCCCGAAAACCATTCGATTGCCTTTTTCAGCTCTTCTTTATGAAAGTCGGGCCAAAGCACGTCGGTGAAATACAGCTCGGCATAGGCGCATTGCCACATGAAGAAATTGCTCAGCCGCTGTTCGCCGCTCGTCCTCACCACGAGGTCGATATCGGGAATTGTTGACGTATAGAGTTCTCTCTCTATATCCTTTTCGGTTACGGACGTAAAATGTCCGTCTATAAGTCGATTAACCGCCCTTACTATCTCCGCACGAGAGCCGTAATTGATAGCTATGTTGAGAGAAAATTCGGGGAAATCTTTCGTCCTTTCTATAAGCGACAGACACTCGTTTTTAAGATCTTCGGGTATCGCTTCGAGGTCGCCCGAAATGATAAGGCGTATCTTATCCCTTATAAGTTTATGCGTATATCTCTTTAAAAATTTATGAAGCAGCTCAAAAATTTTATCCACTTCGTCTTTCGGTCTTGACCAGTTCTCGGTGGAAAAGGCATAGAGGCTTACCGTCTTTACGCCCAAATCTCTGCACGCCCCGACTACTTCCTCAATCACGTCGGCACCCTTGTCGTGCCCGTAATTGCGAGGCATGCCCCTCTTTTTAGCCCATCTGCCGTTGCCGTCCATTATAAAGCCGACGTGGCGAGGCACAACGAGTTCGCTTTCAGCCATATCAGACCGTGAGCAATTCTTTTTCTTTGTCGGCGGTAGCCTTTTCGATGGCGTCTATCGCCTTGGCGACCGATTTTTCGATGTCGGCTTCATAGCCGGCGTATTCGTCGTCGGTCATCTCCTTTGCCTTATTCATCTTCTTTAAAGAATCAAGACAATCTCTGCGGACGTTTCTGACCGCAACCTTGGCGTCCTCGGACATCTTCTTTACCTGTTTGACGATATCCTTTCTCCTCTCTTCCGTCAAAGTGGGGAAAACGAGGCGAATGACGTTTCCGTCGTTGGTGGGATTGATGCCTATCTCGGAAAGCTGAATAGCTTTTTCTATCTCTTTGAGGAGAGATTTATCCCACGGAGAGATGACGAGGCATTGTCCGTCCTGAACGGCGACGTTGCCTACCTGACCTATGGGAGAAGGCGTTCCGTAATAGTCAACCCTTATTTTGTCGAGGACGTGAGGATTGGCTCTTCCCGCCCTTACTTGCAACAGATCGCCTTTATATACTTCAGCCGATTTTTCGAGTTTTTCCTCGGCTTCCATTATTATCATTTCTACTTTTTCAACATCAAGTGCCATAACTTTATACCTCTACTTTTCTATTATATCGCATTTTTTACGAATTTGCAATCGTATTGACCGATTATCTTAAATAATGGGCAAAATTTTGCCGAAATCAGTATATAACCGTGCCTTCTTTGCTGCCCGTAACGGCTTTTACGATGGAATTTTCCCCCGAAAGACCGAATGCGTGTATTTTAAGCCCGTTTTCCTTGCACATAACGACGGCGGAAGTGTCCATGGCTTTAAGCCCCTTGGAAACGTATTCGTCATAGGAAAGCTCGTCGTATTTTTTAGCGTTCGGGTTAGACTTCGGATCGCTGTCGTAAATGCCGTCGATATTTTTAGCGAGAAGGAGAGCGTCGGCGTTTATCTCAACAGCCCTCAGCGACGCACCCGTATCCGTCGAGAAATAGGGGTTGCCCGTGCCGCCGCCGAATACCACTACTTTGCCCTCTTTGAGGTATCTGTCGGCGTTTTTATAATTGAACGGCTCGCCGACGGAAGATATCGAAAGGGAAGTAAGCACCCTCGCCTCTACGCCCGTGCGCTCCAAAGCGTCGGCGACCGCCAAGGCGTTGATGACCGTTGCGAGCATACCCATATAATCTGCCGTCGTCCTGTCCATCTCGTCGCCCTGTCTGCCTCTCCAGAAGTTGCCGCCGCCGACAACTACGCCCACTTCCACGCCGAGCTTATTAAGCTCCGAAATCTGCATTGCGACGCCCTTTAAAGCCTCGGTATCGAAACCGTGTCCCTTTTCGCCCGAAAGAGCCTCGCCGCTTATCTTCAAAAGTATTCTCTTATATTTAGCTTGCATAGTACGTTCTCCTCAAATCTCGTATTATTGTTAAGGCTACCGCAAAATGCACGGTAGCCCTTTTTTTAGTGGTTTTAAATTATTTACGCATTGCCGCAACCTGAGCCTGAACTTCGTCTGCGAGATTTTCCTCTTTCTTCTGAAGCCCTTCGCCCATCTCGAAACGAGCAAATCTTCTTACGGAGATCTTTTCGCCTATCTGAGCGGTAGCCTCGATGACGAGCTGTTCGATGGTTTTAGCGGGATCTTTAACGAATTTCTGGCAAAGCAAGCAGTTGTCCTCATAGAAGGTGTTTATTCTGCCCTCGACCATTTTGTCAACTATCTTTTCGGGCTTGCCCTCTTCGAGCGCCTGAGCGCGAAGAATAGCCTTTTCCTTTTCGATAACGTCAGCCGGAACTTCTTCCTTGGTAACGTAAGTCGGTTTAGCGGCGGCTATCTGCAAAGCGATGTCGTGAACGAGAGTTCTGAACATTTCGCCGTTGGCGACGAAATCGGACTCACAGTTTACTTCGAGAAGTACGCCGACCTTACCGCCCATGTGAATATAGCTGTCGACGATACCTTCTGCGGCGATCCTGCCCGCTTTTCCGGCAGCTTTAACGATGCCCTTTTCTCTGAGGTAATCTACCGCTTTATCCATATCTCCGTCACATTCGACGAGAGCCTTTTTACAATCCATCATGCCTGCGCCCGTTCTCTCTCTGAGAACTTTGACGTCCTGTGCGCTGATACCCATTTTATATTCTCCTTATATAAAGATTATTCCTTATCGCCTTCGGCAACTTCTTCGGCAACCTCTTCGGCAGCCTCTTCCTTGGCTTCCTCGGTAGCCTCAGCCGCAGCCTCTTCAACGTTTACGGGCTCGTCGTCGACGACGTTGCGTCTTACGGCGTCCTCGCCCTGCTTAGCTTCGATAACTGCGTCCGCAATGATGGAAGCGATGAGTTTTACCGCCCTTATAGCGTCGTCGTTACCCGAAATTACGTAATCGACAAGGTCGGGATCACAGTTGGTATCGGTGATAGCGACAACGGGAATGTTGAGCTTTCTCGCCTCTTTTACGGCATTGAGTTCACAGTTGGGATCGACGACGAACATAACGCCGGGGAGAGCCTTCATTTCTCTTATACCGCCGAGGTTGTGAAGGAGCTTATCTCTCTCTGCTTTAAGCCCCAAAACTTCCTTTTTGGGAAGAAGGTCGAACTCGCCCGTCTTTTCCATATTGTCGAGCTTGTTGAGCCTTTCTATTCTCGTTCTGATGGTCTTGAAGTTGGTAAGCGTACCGCCGAGCCATCTCGAATTTACATAGTACATTCCGCATCTCTCGGCTTCCTGCTGGATAGCTTCCTGAGCCTGCTTTTTGGTGCCGACGAAAAGTACGGTCTTGTCCGCTTTAACGGCGTCGACGACGAACTTATAAGCTTCTTCAACCAAATCGACGGTTATCTGAAGGTCGATGATGTGAATGCCGTTTCTTTCGCCGTAGATGTACTTTTTCATCTTGGGGTTCCATCTTCTCGTCTGGTGTCCGAAGTGAACGCCGGCTTCGAGAAGTTGTTTCATAGAAGTTACTGCCATAATTATTTCCTCCGTTATTCCTCTCTGTGAGCCGTTTTTTAGCACCGACAACCTCTTTCGCTGAATTTTTTAAGAGGCACGAATGGAGCCAAGCTCACAAATGTGAATTTTACAGCCTTTTTATTTTACCACAAAACCGTCCATATTGCAAACGTTTTAACACGCCTTGCGACATTTTTTTATCAAAATGGCAAATAAACGGTGAATTTTAGGTTAAATTTTTTATTATTTCAAAAAGTAAGTTAAAAAAAATTGACTAACGGGCAATATTTTATTATAATATATAAGGTTAGAGCGTAACCGCTCTGCCTTAAAAAGAAAAATTTTATTTCGGAGGATATAAAAATGGCAACAGTTAAAGTCGGTATCAACGGCTTCGGTCGTATCGGCCGTCTCGCTTTCAGACAGATGTTTGACGCTGAAGGCTATGAAGTTGTAGCGATCAACGATCTTACGGACGCTAAGATGCTCGCTCACCTTTTAAAGTACGATTCTGCTCAGGGCAGATACAAGTATGCGGATGAAGTTTCCTATGAAACTTATGAGGACGCTGCTGAAAAGGCTCCTAAGGGCGCAGTTATCGTAAAGGGCAAGAAAATTTCCATCTATGCGGAAAAAGACGCTAAGAACATTCCTTGGGGCGAACTCGGAGTTGACGTAGTTCTCGAATGTACGGGCTTCTATTGCTCCAAAGAAAAATCTCAGGCACACATCGACGCAGGCGCTAAGAAGGTAGTTATTTCCGCACCCGCAGGCAACGATCTTAAAACTATCGTTTACAGCGTAAACGAAAAAACCCTCACCAAAGAGGACAAGATCATTTCCGCAGCTTCCTGCACCACCAACTGCCTCGCTCCTATGGCTTACACCCTCAACAAACTCGCTGAGATCAAGAGCGGTATCATGACTACCGTTCACGCTTTCACGGGCGATCAGATGGTTTTGGACGGACCTCACAGAAAGGGCGACCTTCGCCGTGCGAGAGCCGCTTCCGTAAACATCGTTCCCAACTCCACCGGTGCGGCTAAGGCTATCGGCCTCGTTATCCCCGAACTCAACGGCAAGCTCATCGGCTCCGCTCAGAGAGTTCCCGTTCCCACCGGCTCCACCACCATTTTGGTTGCGGTAGTTAAGGGCAACGTTACGAAAGAGGATATCAACGCCGCTATGAAGGCAGCTTCGAGCGCTTCGTTCGGCTACACCGAAGAACAGCTCGTTTCTTCCGATATCATCGGCATCACTTACGGCTCGCTCTTCGACGCTACTCAGACCATGGTCAAGTATATGCCCGAAACCGACGAAACTCAGGTTCAGGTAGTAGCTTGGTACGACAATGAGAATTCCTACACTTCTCAGATGGTCAGAACTATCAAATATTTCGCAAATATCTGATTGTAAGACGATTCATTATGCCCGAAACGGTATCGTTTCGGGCATAATTTTTAAGGGAGAAATAAATGGATAAAGAATATTTCGGCGCAATGCTCGACATGTCGAGAAATGCCGTTATGAAACCCGAAGAAGTCAAAAATTACGCCAAAGTTTTAAAGTCTTTCGGCTACAATATGCTCATGCTCTATACCGAGGACACCTACGAGGTGAACGGCGAGCCGTATTTCGGATATATGAGGGGCAGATACACGAAGGAAGAGCTTAAAGACGTCGACGCTTACTGCGCTTCGATCGGCGTTGAACTCATACCCTGCATACAGACGCTCGCACACCTCGGCAATATTTTCCGTTGGGGAGAATACGGAGATATAAACGACGTGAACGACATTCTTCTCGCAGAGGACGAGAGAACTTACAAGCTTATAGACAACATATTCTCCACGCTTGCGGAATGTTTTAAGACGAGAAACGTGCATATCGGCATGGACGAGGCGCATATGCTCGGGCTCGGCAAGTACCTCGACTTGCACGGAATGAAAAATCGTTTTGAGATACTTGTAAATCACCTCAAAAAGGTGAGCGAGATAGCCGCAAAATACGGCTTTAAGCCCATGATGTGGTCGGATATGTTCTTCCGCCTCGCAAATCACGGCGAATACTACGTCGGCAAGAACGCCCATATTCCGCAAGAGGTAATAGATATTACGCCGAAGGAAGTCGGGCTTGTATATTGGGATTATTACCACGACAAAAAACAGCCGTTTGCGGACATGATAAAGGCGCACAAACAGTTCGATAACGAGATATGGTTTGCCGGCGGCGCATGGAGCTGGACGGGCTTTGCCTCCTCCAACTTCTACACCTTGCAGACGATGAAACCGGCGATGAAAGCTTGCAGAGAAAACGGCTTGAACAAGATATTTTTGACGCTCTGGGGCGACAACGGCAAGGAATGTTCTTTCTACTCTCTCCTTCCCTCGCTGTATGCGGTAAGGAAATTTTACGAGGGCGAAGAGAATATGAACGTCATAAAAGCCGGCTTCAAAGAGGTTACCGGCGAAGATTTCGACGCAATGGTTGCGCTCGACATACCCAACCTCGTGGGCGGCGCAAAAAACGTTTTCCAGAATCTCGGCAAGAATTCGCTCTACCGTGATCTTCTCAACAATTACTACGACAGCACCCTTTACGACGAGATAGTAAAGACCGTTCCCGACGAATACAAGCGCCACGCAAGACGGCTTAGCCGCCTCGCAAAAAACAGCGCAAACTACGGCTATATCTTTAAAAGCTCGGCGGCGCTTTGCGATATGCTGTCCGTCAAGTTCTCGCTCGGCTATAACATAAGAAAGGCTTACGAAAACAAGGACAGAGATGGGCTTAAAAGGGCTGTGGACGAGATAAAGAAAGCGGAAGTTAAGCTCGAAAAGTTCTATTACGCTTTCCGTGAACTTTGGTATAAAGAGAACAAGCCGCACGGCTTCGACGTTCAGGATATAAGGCTCGGCGGTCTTAAAATGCGCCTTCGCTCGACCCGTGAGAGGATAAGCGACTTCCTCGACGGCAAAATAGCGAAAATCGACGAGCTTGACGAAGAACTTCTCGACGTCTACTGCGGAAAATGCGACCCCAAAAAACCTGTCGGCTGTTTCCTGTGGAGCTGGAACGTTTCCGTAAACAATATTTAATTAAATACATCGAGTGAGAATTTGCTGAAATACGCCGAAATTCAGCCGTTTTAACAAGTTTAATCTTATTTTCATTCGGCTACGAAAAGAAAAGGGCGGCGAAAACGGAAATTCCGTTTTCGCCGCC
>CACXDQ010000222.1 GCA_902766475.1 uncultured Eubacteriales bacterium | reverse complement strand
TTTAAAAAGTTGTTTCGGACGATCATATTAAAATAATCGTGCGGACGATCGAAGTAAACGAATTTATGAACGCCGGCAAGCAGCACGTCGAGATACTCGTAATCTTTTGCCTTTGCGTCGATCTTGCCGCTGTCGCCCAAAATGTTTGACTCAACGCCCAAAAGCACATTAACGCCGAACTTTTCTTCGGCGCTTTTGCAATGCTCCTTCATCTCGGCAAGTTTTTTTCTCCGCATACCGAAAGCGGGGTGCGAAAAGCCGTGATCGGTTATCGCTATCCCTTGTAAACCCTTTTCGGCGGCGCTTTTTGCGTTTTGCTCTATAGTGCCTTTGCCGTGGCTGTAAATAGTATGTGTGTGCAAATCATAATTGATCTTCATCGTCAAATTCACCGACGTAGATAAGCTCTTCGTGAAGCTCCACGCCGCATTTTTCATAAACAGTTTTCTTTATATGTTTTATCAATCGACTTATATCGCCGCTTTTTCCGTTTTTGTCCGCCAAAATAAAATTTGCGTGCTTTTCCGAAACAACTGCCGAGCCTATCCTCATGCCCTTTAAATTGCAGCTCTCTATCACCTTTCCGGCGAAGAAACCCTCGTTTTTAAATACGCTTCCGCAAGATCTGCCTTTGGGCTGTCGGTTGCGCCTCAACGACGTGTAGTAAGCGACCTTGCCTTCCGACTGTTCATATTCGACGTTTTCGAGGTTAAAAGTTGCGGATAAAACGCAAATGCCCTTGTCCTTAAAAACGCTTTCACGATAGCCGAAACCGCAATTATTTTTAGTGTACACACCGTCGGAAGCGACGACGTAAGATATGTAATCGCCGACGCATTTATTGAAACAGCCTGCGTTCATTGCAACTGCGCCGCCCACCGTCGCCGGTATGCCGCTTAAAAACTCTATTCCGCCGAGGCTGTTATACAGTGCATATTTCACGACGTCGGAGAGCTTTTCGCCCGACATCGCCGTAAGTATCTTTCCCTTTACGGTAATGCCTTTGAGCATTTCCGTCGAGATGACGGCTCCTCGGTAGCCATTGTCCGAAACGAGAACGTTAGAGCCTGCGCCCAAAATAAAATAGTCGCTTCCGATTTCTTTAAGCGCATTTTCTATCGCCTTTACCTCTTCTGCGGTCTTGGGATAGAAAAATATATCGGCGTTTCCGCCCGTCCCGTAAAGGCAATGCCTTGAAAAATCTACGTTTTCCTCGTATTTCACGCCGAGTGTATCTGCAAGCTCGGTTAAAGCTTTACGCACTTCCATCTCGCCACCTCCTATTTTACACCAAAAAACATATAATTACAAGTGTTTTAACACATTTTTAAGTTTTTGAGCCATATCGCCTTTTTTATCTTTTGACATTTCGTATATGTAATTGATATTTTCATCCGTCGTAAACGGACTTAACGTATATTCGATTTTCTTCAAATCGTATTGACCTAAGTTTTCATCGTAAGGGTTGTCGTCTGTCGAAAACATTCCTATCTTATCTGTCTTTTTCTTTGACTCGCTCAAAATATGCCTTACCGCAATGCTTGCGTATTTATATCTCTCGCTGTCGTCCGCCGTTATCGAAAGATATTGCACGAGATCGTTGTAGACCTCTATCGGTCTTGACACAAAGTTTACCCCTCTTCTTTTAAGCCGCCAGATATCTCGCTGAGTGCCTATCATCGCCCTATCTCCGCTTAAAAACGCAGTATAGGCGGATAGCGGCTCTTTTTCCTCATAACTTATAGCTTTTAAGCCGCCGAGTATCGCTGCCGCAACGGGCTGATTATATTTGCCCTTAGACAGTATAAGCCCCTCTATAAGTCGATTATCTTCGTTTTTTGATATTAAAAAGTAACCGCCGACGCACCATGGAACCGCATACGTCTTATTTCCTATCTTTCCGCTTTCATAACCGTAATTATCCATTTCTTTCGCATAGTCCGACACGAAACCGCAACCTATGCCGAACGAGATGATATCGGGCTTTGCCCCGCTTTTAAGCGCTTCCTTTGCCCCGTCCACCGTGTAAGACGACGTCATGATAAGTATTCCGTCGTCTTTTAAGCCGAGGCAAACGTTTCCCAAAAATTCCGTCCTCGACCCTACCCCGCCCTCGAAAGAATCGATATTCCAAAGCGTAAGTACGGCTGTATAAGTTTCTGTCTTTATTGGAAGCTCACGCTTTTCACCCGTCTTTTTTATTGCGACCATCGGGGTAAAGACAAGAAAAAACAGAGCTGAAAAAAGCGCAATTATTTTAAGAAATATTTTCACTTTTTCACTCTCTCGTTTCGCATAATATATTCTATGCGCCGCCCTTTTTTCATATTCTTTTATACAACAAAAAAGCCGAGCGAATTGCTCGACTTTTTAAGCGTAATTTTTCAATGGACTATAAGGCGAATGAGGAGATATAAGATACCTATTATCGCAAGGACGACGGCGGTAGGTATGAGCATAAGCTTAAACGCAAACCAGAACGTGCCCATCTTCTCCTTGAACGTGGACGGAACTTTTTGCCCTCTCGGCACTTTGTTTCTTCCTATCCCCGTAACGTCGGACATATCGACGATCGTAGAGTTGTCGTCGTAATAGATGACCTTTTCCTTATCCTTTTTTTTAGCCATTTATTATTCCTCCGGGAAATGGCAAGCGCAGAAATGCCCCTCCTCGAACTCTCTGTACTTTGGCGCAATGTGCTTGCATATCTCCTTTGCTCTCGGGCAGCGAGTGTGGAACTTACAGCCCTTGGGAGGATTAGCAGGCGACGGAATATCTCCCGAAAGAAGTATTCTATGCGTCTTTTCGTCGGGATCGGGGTTGGGGACAGCCGAGAAAAGAGCTATCGTGTAGGGGTGGTGAGGACGGCTGAAAATGTCCTCTTTCTTGCCGAATTCCACCATCGAGCCCAAGTACATAACGCCGATCTTATCGGAGATATATTTTACGACCGACAAATCGTGTGAGATGAACATATAGGTGAGTTGTCTTTCTATCTGCAACTTTTTGAGCAAATTTATTATCTGTGCCTGAATGGAAACGTCGAGCGCCGAAACCGGCTCGTCGCACACGACGAATTTGGGGTTTACGGCGAGCGCTCTCGCTATACAGATACGCTGACGTTGACCGCCCGAAAACTCATGCGGATATCTCTCGTAATAGTAATCTCTGAGTCCGCATTGCTCCATGAGATTCATGACGTAATCTTTTATCTCGGACTGGGGAACTATTCCGTGGACCTTGACAGGCTCGGACAAGATATCGCCTACCGTGCTTCTCGGCGGAAGCGAGGAATAGGGATCCTGGAAAACTATCTGCATTTCCGTTCTCAAAGCCTTCATTTCCTTGGGCTTGAAATTCGTGATGTCCTGACCTTTGAAGAATATCTGACCGCCCGTAGGTTGATGGAGCTTTAAAACCGTTCTGCCCATAGTGGTTTTGCCGCAGCCCGACTCTCCGACGATGCCGAGCGTTTCGCCCTTTTTAATGGTGAACGAAACGTCGTCTACCGCCTTTAATGTCGAAAGGGGTATTTGCTTGAAAAAGGTCTTTTTTAATACGAAGTATTTGTTTAGGTGTCTTACTTCGAGGAGAGCGTCCGGGTCGGGAGGAAGAAGCTTATCCGCCTCTATCTTAGCCCTTCTCGCTTCCATTTCCTTTTCAAATTCCTGTGCGTCGTCGAAATTCGCAAATTCGCCGCCCGACGTATTTGCCGCCGTTTCGGCTTTTTCCGTCGTTTCGACGTTCATTTTATTTTCTTCGTTCATATCAATCTTCCTTAGGTGCATATAGGTGGCAAGCCACGAAATGCGACGGGCTGACCTGTACCATGCCCGGGTAATCGCCCGAACACTTGCCTATACACTCCGCACATCTCTCTTTGAAATAGCAGTGGTTGGGCATATTTATCGGGTTGGGGACGTTGCCCGGAATGTTGAAGAGCTTGTCTTCGTTGGACTTCATTGTCGGTTTAGATTTTTGAAGCCCCTTCGTGTACGGGTGGCACGGATTTTTGAATATCTCCGAAGCCGTGCCCTGCTCTATAATTCTTCCGGCATACATTACGACGACGTAATCTGCCATCTCGGCAATAACGCCGAGGTCGTGCGTAATTAAAAGTATCGAGCCGTTTATCCTCTTTTTAAGATCGTTAAAGAGGTCGAGTATCTGCGCCTGAATGGTAACGTCGAGCGCCGTCGTAGGCTCGTCGGCAATAATCAGCCTCGGCTCGCCGGCAAGCGCCATCGCTATCATTACTCTTTGACGCATACCGCCGGAAAGCTCGTGCGGATAGGAAGCGTAAACTCTCTCGGGCATGGCTATACCTACCATGTTGAGCATATCTATTGAGCGTTTTTTAGCAAGCTCTTTGGTTGCGCCGGGGATATGGAGAAGGGATACCTCGTCGAGCTGATTGCCTATCGTGAAAACGGGGTTTAAGCTCGTCATTGGCTCTTGAAAGACCATCGACATCTGTCTGCCACGAAGCCTATACATTTCCTTAATGGGCATCTTGGCTATATCGTAGACCTTTTCTTCCTTTTCAAAAACGCCTATGCCGCCGTTATCGGTCATCTGCTTGGGCTTTCTCGTCGTCTTGCCGTTATTGTCGGTAACCTCTTCGTAAACTATCTCGCCGTTTTCGTCCTTTTCGTAAACGGGAATGGGGTTTCCGTTTTCATCTCTCTTGAAGTCGTAAGCCTTAAACCTTATAGAGCCGTTTACGATCTGTCCGGTAGGACCTTGCAAGAGGCGCATTATCGACATCGAGGTAACTGACTTTCCGCAGCCCGACTCTCCTACGACGCCGACGGTGGAATTGAGCGGAATATTGAACGTAACGCCGTTTACCGCCTTAACGACGCCTTGATCGGTGAAAAAGTAAGAGTGAAGATCTTCGACCTCTAAGATATTGCCGTTGTCTTTCATCTCGGCAAGGTAATATTCTTCGGGTACTTTTTTATTTTTGGCTTTTTCGAGGCGGCGCATCTCCTTGGCGTTAGCCTTGGCGATAGCCCTTACCTCTTTTCCGCTCAAATAGTGTTTATCTTCGTTTTTCTTAGCGTTTTCTTCGCTTTTTTTATTGAACAGTGCCATTTTATCTCCTCTGCTTGGGATCGAGTGCGTCACGCAAGCCGTCGCCGATGAAGTTGAAGCCCAAAACGGCGATTATGATACAGATACCCGACGGCACCCAGACGTTGAAATTGTTCTGCAAAATATCGCTTCGCTTGGAGATTATCTCTATCATCGTACCCCAAGACGCATACGGAACGGGAACGCCGAGATTCAAGTAAGAAAGAGTAGATTCGTACAAGATCATGCTTCCGAGCGAAAGCGTCATGGAAACGAGTATCTGAGGCAAGATGTTGGGTATCAAGTGCTTGAATATCTTTCTCGCCGTGGAATAGCCCATCGCCTCAGCCGCAACCATGTATTCCTGCTCTCTCAGGAAAAGGATCTGTCCTCTGACGAGCCTTGCCATGCCCGGCCACGAGAATACTGACAAAAGCCCCATGAGCAAATAGATATAATATCTCTGCGGAACGCCGTTTGCGTCCAACACCGTACCGATGATAAGCATCAACGGGAGCATCGGAAGGCACATTAAAACGTCGCATATACGCATTATTATATTGTCGACAATTCCGCCGTAATAGCCCGAAATACCGCCCATTATGATGCCGAGCGCCGACGTTAAAAATACCGCCAGAAAGCTGACTATCATAGAGCGTCTGCCGCCGTACATAAGGCGTGTGAATATATCCATGCCCTGTTCGTCTGTACCGAGAATATGTTCTGCGGAAGGACCAGCCAAGTCGTTTACGTTGTTGAAAGTAACGAACAACTGAACGTATTCGCCGTTATCGGACGAAACATCGTAAGCCGTGTATTCGTATCTTCCCGAACGGTCTACCGTGTCCTCTTTATATACGGGATAGACGAAAGGACCTATCCAACAGAACAAGAGGAGCGCCGCAAGCATCACAAGACCTACGATAGACAGTTTTGAACGGAAAAATCTCCTTAAAACCATTCTCGTGGGCGACATGAGCTTTACGTTTTTGTCGAGCGGTTTGTCCTCCGCAACGGCTATGCCCGAAACTTCCTCGTTTACGTTTTCGGAGGATTCGATCATTTCATCTGTTTCTCTGTTTTCTTCCATTATCGAACTCCTTTAAGCAAGTTTTACACGAGGATCGACGACCGCATACATGAGGTCGGCAAGCAATACGCCCAAGACGGACAGAGCCGCAAGGAACATATTATAAGTCATTATAACGGGTATATCGCCCTGCGTCATAGCGTTTAGGGCGTAACTACCTATACCTTCGAGGTCGAAAACCGATTCGGTTATCATTGCGCCCGAAAAGAGCGACGGGATAAGTCCGGCAAGACCTGTTACGAGGGGGATCATGGTATTTCTGAAAGCGTGTTTATAGATAACTACCCTTTCGTTCAAGCCCTTTGCCCTCGCCGTGCGGATATAGTCGGCATTCAAAACTTCGAGCATGTTCGTTCTCGTCATTCTCATTCTGCCGCCGATACTCAATATTACGACGGTGAGGATTGGCAAAAACATATGCCATAATCTGTCGAAGAAGAGGGCGATGCCCGTCTGACTCATACCCGGCGTCTGCATGCCCGAAACGGGAAACCAGTGAAGCTTGTTGGAGAATATATCTTTAAGGAGCTGTCCGAAGAAGAAGGACGGAAGGGATATTCCGACCAAAACGAGGACGGTAACGATATAATCTCTTATTGAATACTGGTGCGTTGCGGCGGTTATACCCAATGGGATAGCGATGAGGAACTCGAAAACCGTAGCGATAGCCGCAACGGTGAACGAAGTGCCTATTCTGCCGCCGTCGAATACTTCGGAGAGAACTTCTCTTTGACTTATGAAGCTCTTTCCGAAATCGAGGCGCAAAATGTTGCCGAGCCACTTGAAATAACCGACTATGGGTATATCCGCCAAGCCGTAAGACTCCTTCATCGCCTGAATAAACTCGTCGGTGACGGTAGCGCCCGTCGTGTTGAGCGCTATTATTTTCTGCTGAACGAAGTCCGTCGGCATGGCACGCAATAATATGTAAAGTATGAGGGAAACACCGAAGAGAATGAGTATCGATATTCCCAATCTTTTGAGAATGTATTTAAACATTGTTACTCCAAAAAATGGATTTTATTCTTTGATTTGGATATCCCAGATCTTTTCAAGCGGCGAGCTGTACGGGTTTACTTTGTTGTTAAGACCGGTAATGTTGTTGCTGTTGTAAGCGTACAAGGTCATTCTCTGGTAAACGGGAAGTTCAACCGCAAGGTCTAAAACTAAGCCCATCGCATTTTCGTACATTTCCTTTCTTGCCGCTCTGTCGTCGATGGAACGAGCCTCGTCGATTATCGTGCTGAGATTGTTTATAATTCTCGTTTCTTCGGGATAGAGAGCGGGGCTTGCCTTTATCTCTCTGTAACCCCATGAATATACGGAAGTTGCCGTGGAATTCTTGTGATATACCTGATACATATCGGGGTCGATAGTGGAGCCCCATGCCGCCGCCCACACTTCGAGCGAGCCGGTGGAAAGCTTGGTAAGCGCCTGAGAGTCAGCCTTGACTTCGACGTTCCAACCCAAGCCGTTGAGTATCTCGGAAGCTTGAAGGAATACGGGATAAGTCGGGTGTTCGGTTATGGAAGCGCCGGCGATGGTAAACCTTATTTTAAGTTCGCTCGATCCCGCCGAAACGCCTGCGAGGTTCATATACTTCTGAATCTTAGCCTCTGCGTCCGCCTTGGTCGTCCACTGCGTATAGTCGTGGTTGTTGGACTTGGAAGTGGTGCCGTCCGCCTCGAATGGGTAAGCCCAGCTTACGGTGGACATCGGCCACGTTATCGTCTTAGCCGTACCGCCCTCGTAATAGTTGAGAGCGAGAGCCGTCTGCATTGCGGACATTATAGCCCTACGAATGTTGATGTTGGGAACTTTACCTGCGTTTACGCCGATATAGCCGTAACCGAGCTGCCACGAAGAGAGCTTGACGAAGCCCTTCTTCTCCATTTCGGTAAGGCGCTTGGAGTTCTGAATGGTAAACTGAGGAGTGATATAGTCTACCTCGTTGTTTTCGAGCTTGTCGAGAGCGTTGGAAGCGCTGATGACCTGAAGCTGTATCTTTTTAGCCTTGACGGGGAACATGAAGTTTTCGTTAGCCTTGTAGTAAACTATCTTGCTGTTGACGAAATCTTGTCCTCTCGGCGTGTCGTTATTATCTCTGTCGGTAGCCATGTAAGCGCCTGCGCCCACGGGTACTTCGACGTGCTTCTGCGACTGAATTACTTTGCTCTGGAACTCGTAAGAAGAATATTCCACGCCGAACTTGTTTCTCGCAATATCTACCTGTCTTTCGGTAGGTATTTTGCCGTCGTCGTCGGCGCTGTAATAGTGATGAGGAGCAACGGTGAAACCGAAGTTGAAGAT
>CACXDQ010000221.1 GCA_902766475.1 uncultured Eubacteriales bacterium | reverse complement strand
TCGTTGAACGTAACTTTCGACACGGCATAGCCCGATTCGTGCATACCCTTGGTTATTATCGCATAGCCGGTTATGACTTCGTGAGTTCTGCCCGAAAGAAATCTGAGCATTCTTTCAGCGTCCGCCTCGTCCTTGGGTTTTTCCAAAATTACACCGTCTATCTGCACAACGGTGTCCGCACCGAGTACGACGGGCGTGCCGTCCGTCTTTTGATAGACGTCCTCGGCTTTTATGAGCGCATTTCTCACCGCAAATTTTTCGGGAGAAGTCTTAGCCGAAATATGCTCTTCCCTATCGCTCGTCAAAACGTCGAACGAAAAGCCGCCGTCGGATAATATTTGCCTTCTCCTCGGAGACGCGCTTGCCAAAATCAATTTTTTCATAATTATAATTATATAACGATAAGTATTTTTTGTAAAGCTGTTTTACAAAAACAGCCGAGGAAATATCCTCGGTTGCCTTAAAAAAGTCGAGTCGGTCTGTAAGCCGAGTTCTGTCATTTAATACGGTTATCTATCTACGCTTGCCGTTGCCGACAAGCTCAAGCGACGTTTTACAGGCTGACCCGACCGGCTATCTTACGGTCAGCCCCTATCTTGCTCCGAATGGGGTTTACACAGCGCACCACGTTACCGTGGCGCCGGTAGGCTCTTACCCTGCCTTTTCATCCTTACATAATAAATTATGCGGTAATTTTCTGTTGCACTTTCCTTGAAGTCACCTTCACCGTCCGTTAGGCGGCATCCTGCCGTGTGGAGCTCGGACTTTCCTCGTGGAATTTCTTCCCCGCAACCGTACAACCGACTCGATATTATGATTATATCATAAAAAAAATTTTTTGTCTATCGTTTTAACGGGCTTGCCGAGGCGTAATCGCCTCGGCAAGCCCGTTTTTTATATACTCTCTACGCTTTCTGAGTAACATTCGCTTTCACTGTCGTATTCCGTATCGCTTTCAAGATCCGAATAGCTTTCGGAATTTTCTTCGCCGTAACTCTCTTCCGTTCTCTCCCCTCTGTTTCTTATCTCTTCCAATCTGTTTTCGGGATAAGTCAATTCCTTTACGCCGTAACCGAGCGTAATTTCAAGATCGCCCGTCGCCGTGCCGCCGTTGTACTCTACATCGAAAGATACTGAAATACCGACGATCCTTTTGCCTTTGAGCGTAACTTTTATCTCGCCGCTCTTTACGTCTGCGCCGCTTAAAAAGTCATCGTTCGTTTCGCCGCTTTCGCCGTCTTGATAACTATCGCCGTATGAGTTATCTTCATTGTCCGTCGGCATATCGCCGGGCATATCGCCCGAATAACTCTCGATTTCGCCGTCCGGCTCGGTTGCCGTAATTACCGATCTGAACGGATCTCTGCCTCTCAGATACCAACCGCCGTGATTTTTGGGAACGGGCGGAACTATAGGCTCGATAGGATCTATTATGCTCTCGCTGTCCGTTTCGCTCTCTTCTTCTGTCTCTTGGCGGCGAGGCATACGCATTGTATCTCTCGGTATCTTTCTCATCTCTCTTCTGTTCTCATGATTTCCGCCGCCGAACACGCCGCTTATTGCGCCGACGTATTGCATTAAGTTGTCGTTATTTACGTTCCATACAACTTCCGTCACGTCGCCGTTTTTCGTTACGGTAGGAGAGGGCAAACTGCCTTTTAATCGACTTATAGCCCCGTTTATCTCATCCTTTATACCGTCATTGAACGCCATATCGGAATCGTCGAAATCGGTATAAGAATAGCTTTCTCCGAAAAGATTCGTATATGCGTAAACCTTGCCGTCCTTAATATATATCTCAAAATTAAGACCTTGTTGTTCGCCGCCCTCTTCGACGCTACCGCTGTCGTTTTCGGTGTTGTCGCCGTTATATATAGCGCCCTCGTCGCTATCTTCGACATTGCCCGTCATACCGAGGAAGAGCCTGCCGACAAGTCCGCAAATAAGATGCTCGTCGCAAGTTGTTACGGATATATTTCCGTTTGCTAAATAGACTTGACATTTATTTTCCATCTCGCTAAGATCGCTTTCGCTTCTTTCGCCGTTATCTTCATATCCTTCGCCGCTCATGCCCGTAAGCCCGTCAATTCCGCACGCCGAAACCCTGCCGTTTAGCGTAAGCGTAGCTCCGTCAAACTTCTCTATCCCGTCATAAAAAGCGTCGATAATCAACTTATAGCCGTCCGTTTTATCTACTTGTTCATTTTCGCCGCCGCTTTCGGCACTGTCGTTTCCTAAATTCGTCCCTATCGAATCGTCGCTTAAAATGTCGTTTTCGCCCGATATGATATCCGCATTGTTACAAGCGGTGAGCGCAAGCGCCAAAAAAAGCGAAGTTATCGTAAAGGTAAACCTTTTTAAAAACTTTCTCATCATAAAACCTCCAAAAGTTTTGTTTACAAATAGTATATCCGTTTTGGTGATTTTATTCGCAAAATAAAAAGAGAGTTTTCACTCTCCTTTAATTTCGTCCGATATTTCTATTGTTTTTCCGTAGCTTTGAAGAAGCGTTACGAGCGACATCGCCTTTGAATATGCGTCTTTTTGTCTGTTGTTTCCCGAAAAAGAGGACAACGGAAAAGATATCTTTATATCGCCGCTGAAAACGATATAGAACTCTCCGTTTGAATAATAGAGAATTCCGACGTTTTCGGCTTTGAACTCTATCTTATCCCCGAAAAAGAATATTCCGCTTTCGTCGACGTTTATTATATCCGTAAAGAGAAAAGTTTTCATTGCTCCAAACTTCTCTTATAATAGAATATGTATTGCTGAACATAGCCCGAATTTTCGCCGAAAGTATCAAGGAAAAAGTCGGTTATTTTATTTCTGTCTTTAAGCGTTCCGCCGAAATCTTCACGGTAGAGCTTTTCTATCCATGTATCGACGGGAAAACTGTCAGTTCTGTGATAGCCGAAAAGGGATATGCAATCTGCAACCTTAGGACCTACGCCGTGGAGAGTAAGAAGCTGTTTTTTGAGTTCCTTTGTCGGAAGAGAGGAAAGTTTTTCGAGGTCGAAGCCGTTTAAAACGCTCTCGGCGCATGCCGACATATATCCCGCTCTGTAACCGAAGGCGTTTTCGGCAAAATACTTTTCGCCTGCCTTATATATGCTCTCCGCCTTCGGGAAGGAATAGAACGTTTCGCCTTTAAAGCTCTTTTTCTCGCCGAGATCTCTGCTCATGCGCTCGATACAGCCCTTTATCCTCGGAATATGGTTATTTTGCGAAACGATAAAGGAAAAGAGCATTTCTTCCTTGTTTTGACGAAGTATCCTTACGCCCTTGCCGAGCTTTGCCGCCTTCACAACTACGGGATAGCCGCTTTTTTCGGCAAAATCGTATATGACGGAATAGTCCGTCAAAAGGTCGAAAAAGTTATTGAAATATTCTTCGTCGTCGCTCTCGATTACCGTTCTGCCCTCTTCGGTATAGACGTAACAAGCCTTATCCTCGGCGCACACGAAATAACCCTTTTCAAATGGGCGGAAACGGAATATCTGTCCACATTCCAAAACGTCTTTTGCGTTAAAAAATTTACTTTCGTATTCTATCATATGCAATCAAAAAGCGGCGCCACGAGAAGTGAAACCGCTTTAAGTCAAAATTATTCGGCTGCGTAAACGCTGACCTGTTTCTTATCTTTGCCGAGCCTTTCGAACTTGACTACGCCGTCGATAAGGGCGAATAACGTATCGTCGCTGCCAATGCCTACGTTGTTGCCGGGGTGGAATTTAGTTCCTCTCTGTCTTACAAGGATGTTGCCTGCAAGAACTTTCTGACCGTCAACACGCTTAGGTCCAAGACGTTTAGCTTCGCTGTCACGACCGTTTCTCGTGCTGCCGACACCTTTCTTATGTGCAAATAACTTAATTAAAAACATAACGGAAACCTCCTCGGACTTATTCGGCGTCTATACCGACAATCTTCACTTTCGTGAAAGGCTGTCTGTGGCCGTGCTTTCTTCTTTCGTTCTTCTTGGCTTTGTATTTGTAAACGATGACTTTTTTACCCTTGCCGTTTTCCAAAACTTCCGCCGTTGCCTTATAAGCGGCTGCGTCGCCGCCTACTTTGATGCCGTTCTCGTCGGATACGAGAAGTACGTCAAACTTAACCTTTTCGCCGATGCCTGCGTCGATCTTCTCTAAAAATACGACGTCGTCTACGGCTACTTTGTACTGCTTGCTACCGTTTTCGATAATTGCGTACATGAAAAATAGACCTCCTGTCTAATCTCGTCGGGATAAAATTCGGGGTGCGTTTTTTTCGCAACTTAAAAGCCCTGCCCGAACGGTTCTTAACTATTATATAACATTATCCGAACTTTGTCAAATGCTTTTGCATATTATTTTTGATTTAGTCGATACTATTTTTAAAGGAGAATATTATGGACAAAAAAGTTTCAACCGAAAAGTTTTTGGTAACGGTTTATAAAAACGCCGTTATCGCTATCAATTCGATAGCCGACATCTCGCCCGAAACGGACGACCCCGAAATGAAAAAGGAACTCGCCGAAGAATACAAGGGCTATGAGGACTTTATAAATATCCTCGGCAACTATATGGAAAAGCACGGAATAGAGGAAGAGGGAATGAACCCCATCAAGAAGATGATGATGGGCGCCGGCATCAAGATGGGCGCAATGAAAGACGATTCTCGCTCGCACATTGCAGAAATGATGGTTAAGGGCACTATCACGGGGATAACCGAACTCGGTGAAATGCTGAGCGCAAACGAACAGCTCCCCGAAGAAGTGAGAAAATTTGCGTTCGATTTAAAGCTTATCGAAGAGACGTTTGAAGAAAGGCTCAAAAAACTGCTTTGATACTAAGCGCCGCACACGGCTTTCCGTATGCGGCGCTTAAATTTATATTTTTTTACATACAATTATCCCTTGCGACGGATCTCCGTAGATCAACGTAATATCATCGACGTAATCATATACCTCAACGTCGGCAACATCGCTTCCAACCATACCTTCTTCTGTTTTAAAAACGATATAATCACCGTATTTACCAATATAAGTCCTAAGCGAAAAGAAAAAATCCTCTCTGTTTTCAGTAAGTTTTTCTCTTGCTTTTGCGGTATAATCGGTATCGATTTTTTTTATTACGCTATCCTCGATGCTGTCGGGATCTTTAGGCGTCGGCACAAAATCTTCCGGATATTTATCCTCGTTTTTTTCTGTTGTCCCATAATTATTATAGTAAGCTATCGTTAAAAGATCCTGCCTTGAAATTTCTCCGCTGTGATATAGCTCTTGCAAAGAATAAAATTCATATTCAGGCTCTTCATACACCGCTTCCGTAGCATTGTCGCACCCGAGGAGAATT
>CACXDQ010000220.1 GCA_902766475.1 uncultured Eubacteriales bacterium | reverse complement strand
GGTAAGACACCGTTTTCAACAGGCTAAGACGGGGCAGGTTTAAAATTGAAAATATCAAAGAAATTGTTATTGCCCGTTGCACTTATAGCGTCGGGCATTTTTATTAAAGCGGGAGAGATAAACGCCTTTGCGTTTCCGTTGCCGTCGGAAGAAATTCTGTCGGGCTACGAGCTTACGGTGAGCGCAATGGGTAAAAATTACACCTTTTCATATCCCGAAATAGATATTTCGGGGGGAAGGGCGTATCTTAAAAACTGTCGGGAAGTCGTCGAGGGGATATATTACGATACGGTAAAAAAGCCCGTCGACGCCGAGGTGAAGATATACCCCGAAAGGGAAGATCCGTTCGTCTTTTCCAATGAAAAGGACGGCGTGGGGATAGACAGAGAAAGGCTTATAAGGGACATTGACGCCGCCCTTTACAAAAGGGCGGCTAAGCTTAAGGCGAAAGAAGTCGTTTTAAAGCCGACCGAAACTGTCGAAAACCTTAAAAAATCGACTTATAGGCTGACTTCTTTCTCTACGGGTTACTCTTCGTCCACGGAGGAGAGAAAGCGCAATATCGCCCTCGCCGCAAAATATATAGGCGGCGTAAGGCTGAACGGGGGCGAGGAGTTTTCGTTTAACGAAGTTGTCGGGGAAAGGAGCGAGAAGAGGGGCTTTTCGGGGGCTAAGATAATACTTAACGGCAAGTTTATCGAGGGCATAGGCGGCGGAGTGTGTCAGGTTTCCTCAACGCTATACAATGCGGCTGTATTAGCCGGGCTTACCGTTACCGAGCGGCACAGCCACAGCTTAGCCGTCGGCTACGTCGAGCCGTCTTTCGACGCAATGGTAAATTCGGGCAGTTCGGACTTAAAATTTGTAAATACGGGCGAAAAACCCGTCTATATAGTCGTAAACGCAACGGGCGAGAAGATAACGGCGAGGATATACGGCGAGAAAAGCGACTACACTTACAGGCGTGTTTCCGTCGTCGAAGAGTATATCGAAGCGCCGGAAAGCGAGATAGTCGAAACGGACGAGATGCCCACGGGTGAAAGCAGAGTTTCCGTGTACCCGAAGAGGGGGCTTAAATCTACCGGCTATATCGACGTCTACAAAAACGGCAAGTTTTTAAGGCGCAAAAAGCTTTCCGCCGATACCTATTCGCCAATGAGGGGCATTACCCTCGTCGGAAAAGGGGCGTGAAATTTGTTTGCCGCCTTAAATATCTTTGACTTTTTTTAAAAAATAAAGTATAATGGGTAAAAGAGGTTTCGGAGGAGTTTTATGAGCGGAAAAAAACCCGTAAAAAAAGTTGAAGAAAAGGTCGTCGAGCCTATCGTGGAAGAGGTAAAAGAAACGCCCAAGGCGAAGATCTACCCCGACGTTGAGTACAACAAGAAAGAGAGGAGAAAAGCCATAATTTTAGCGGCGCTTTTGGTGCTTTTGATGGGCGGCATGGCGCTTGTTACGGCTTTCGGCGGACAGGAATTCAATACTGTTTCCTTGATGATGGGTGCGATAATGCTCGTCGTCGTAGTGATTGCCGTTTCCACTATTCCGAGTTCGTTCAAACAGTACCCCGTAAAGGACGAGCCGATTATCGAGGTTTCCGCAAAGGAAGCGACGATCATGGGCAGAACGGTCAAAATTTCGGATATTCAGGAAATAAGGCTTACGATAACCCTTCCCAACATGGGCACGAAAGCCGAAAACGAAAAGCTCATCGACGAATGTTGCAATAAAGAGCCGGAAAGAGGCGTTACCGCCAATCTCGACTTTATTATGAAAACAGTCGACCTCACCAACAAGAAGAAGGACAACAATATCTACACGACCGTCGCAAACGGTTACGAGGCGCTCCTTATCTTCTACAAGGCGGGCGTAAAGCATTATCAGATAGTTTATTCGCTCAAAAAGCTCGCTAAGTTTTCAAATTACAATTTGGACGAAACGGTTACCGAGGACGGCGTTAAGCTCGCCAACGTTTCCAAAAAAGACAGATTAAAGCAATTATATTAAAGGAGATAAAATTATGCCCGGTGCGGGAGGCGGCGGCCACAGCGGTGGCGGCGGAGGAAGTTTCGGCGGCGGCGGAGGCGGTTATCATTACCACCACGGCGGCTATTACGGCGGCGGCTTTTACAGAGGCGGCTTTTTCGGCGGAATAATATCGATGATATTGTTTCCGTTCGTGTTCATTGCGGCGGGCGTTTTCGTCATGGCGATGGGCTTTCGCTCGATGACAACTTTATCTTACGATACAAACGAGGAAGATTTACAGAATTACGCTTTGGAGAGATACGCCGACGTGTTCGGGGATAGGGAAGATTGCCTCTTGTTCCTCTTCGTGTCGGCTGAAAACGACAGCGAACTCGGCTATTGGTGGCAGAACGCCGTCGGGTACGATTTCGACAATGCGATTTACGATCTCTTTTCTTACGACGACGTTCTGGGCTATTCCGTCAAGAGGGAATTGGGCACGAAAGGGGCTTATAAAAACAAGCTCGTCCATGCGCTCGAATACGCATTGGAAAACGCCAAAGACGAAGTAAACAATTACAAGTCGAGAAGCGTGTATAAGTCGGGCAGAGAGAGGAGCGACAAGCCCGTGTCCTCGCTCATCATTATGCCGAATTATCTTGACAATCTCGTTTCGGGAAAAGGATATGTCGAGGAAGCGATAGATGAGTTCACGGCTGAAACGGGGATACCTATATGCGTGTACGTCGCAGACGTCGGCTCAGTGTTCTCCGTGGAGAAAAGCGGCTGGTTTATGGTGCTTTTCGGCGCTGTGTTTGCAGGTACGGGGATATTTGTCCTCGTCGGCGCAATAAAGGCTTTCAAGGGCAGAAAGAAGAAAGACAATTCGGGAAATTCAAGTTCCGACGGAACGTTCACTTCCGGCGGCGCATACTGAAAAAACAAAAAGAGCGGTTTTTTCCGCTCTTTTATTATTGACATGAAATAACGCTTCGATAATTTCACTCGAAATGAGGATAGGTGAAAATCTTATCACTTTATCATAATTTTTTATTCTATAAATGCTCTCGTCTTTTCGAGAGACCCATTCGACTCGCTTTGCTCGCTCAGGGTGACAAAGAAACTTATGTCATTCGGCTAAGCGAACGTTTCCATTTTTTACTGTCATTCTGAGTAAGCGAACGAAGAGAGCGCACCGAAGAATCTCTCGAAAAGGGAATTGCTTGAATAGATCGTTAAAAAGTCAGCATCGCTCTGTCTTTTACGTTTCGGGGTGGCGGTCGTTAGAGCCGAAAAACTTGACGTAATTGCGGTAAAACGACGAATAGCAAGAAAAGCCGCTGTTTTTCGCAACTTCCGACATCTTCTTTCCGAGAAGTATCTGTTCGTGCGCATATAACATTCTCTTTTCAAGTATATAATGCTTGGGCGTAACGTGCAGTTCCTCTTTAAACAGCGTAAAGAAATATTCCCTCGACAAAAAGAGAGCGTCGCACACTTCCTGAATACTCTTTATCGAGAAAAGGTTGGCGTTTATGTATTCGAGCGCCTTCGAGATATGTTGATTTGAGTTGACGGGCAGCGCCGACAATGCGTCGGACGAAATCTTTATATTGTAGAATATCTCCTTAATAAGCCCGCTCAGCACGTCCTCGACAAACTCTTCCGACACGTTTTCGACGTAATAGTCCATTCTCCGAAAACAGTCGCCTATAATATTGTTTTCGGCGAGGTTCAACACTTCGAGAGAGTCGGGCAGTTGTCTGAGCTTTTCGGGAAGTATGGATCCGTTGAAATTTAACGTAAACCGCTCGTATCTGTCCGGCGAGTTGAACGTGATGAAGTGCGACAGCTTGGGGCGAATTATGATAAGGCTGTTGCGTTTAAGTTCGTAAGAGCGATCCTCTATCGTATAGGTTGCGTTACCCTTTACGAAGTACAGAAGTTCATAATCGTTATGCGAGTGCCTCGTGATATTGAGGTATTGCGGCTTGTCGTAAATAATGTGCGCAAATTCAAGCGATTGCCCTATAACGGAAGTAATTGTTTTCATGATGATAAAATTATATCACAAAACATTACTTTTTGCAATGATTTTAAGCATAAAAGCTGTTTTATATTATAAATAATAATGTTATAATTGTTATGATGAAAACGTTTGTAAAAGATTTATTGACAGTTAAAATATTTGAAAACCGCACTCTTATGGGTGAAGCCGCCGCAGAGGACATTTCCGCCGAGATAGCACGTCTTTTGGCTCAAAAAGACGAGATAAATATGATCTTTGCCGCCGCCCCCTCGCAAAACGACGTCTTAAAGGCGCTCGTAGAGGACAAGAGCATAGAGTGGAACAAGATAAACGCCTACCATATGGACGAATACATAGGTCTTGGCAGCGACGCTCCGCAGTGTTTCGGCAACTTTTTGAGAGAGCATATTTTCGGGCTCGTGCCCTTTAAGAGCGTAAATTATATCGACGTTACGGCGAAAGATCCCGACGCCGAAGCCGAGAGATACGGCGAACTTCTCCGTCAAAACCCGACCGACATAGTGGTAATGGGTATAGGCGAGAACGGACACATTGCGTTCAACGATCCGGGCGTAGCCGATTTTAACGACGAAAAG
>CACXDQ010000219.1 GCA_902766475.1 uncultured Eubacteriales bacterium | reverse complement strand
TGAAAACGAAACGTCGGTTTATTACGACAGGGAGAAAGATTTAGTCGTATTCGACAGGTCGAAGATGGGCATAACCATTTCTCACGACAAAAAGGAAGACGACGCAGCGTTTCGCTATGTCAGGGCAAGTAAAAACGGCGGCAAAATATCTTTCCGTATATTCCTTGACGTATCGAGTGCCGAAGTATTTATTAACGACGGCGAAAGAGTTATGACGGGAAACGTCTATTCGAAAAAAGAGGACATGGGTATTTCTTTTTTTGCCGAAGGCGGTGATGCGAGGCTTATAAACCTCGAAAAATACGATATAGTTGTTTGTTAAATAAAACTGTAATATATTAAATATGCCGCAAAGGGATGACCTTTGCGGCATATTTAACATAATAAATTTGTAACCGATTTGCATTGTGATAAGATGTGCCGAAACCGGTCTTTTATTTTATGCGCATATTTTTCAAAAATGTGTCGTATAACAATATTTTATTCGATAACAACTTTACATTATCGATTTTATATGATATAATTTACGACAGAGAGATTGAAGGCAAGCAATAATTATAATCAGCTGAAAACGTTCTATCGGATACGACGCAATAAAACTGTCGTTTGGCTTCAATAATTCTATGTTTTTAAGTGTTTTTTTTAAATATCACGCTTGTAGTTGACTGATATTGGCGATACGGAAAAATATAATATTATTTGCGATATGCTTATCTACGGTAAAAAGGAGATATAATGCCGATAATTTACATTAAAGACAAAAGAAGATTCAAGCTCGACACGCTCACTTCAAGTTATATTATAGATATATTCGACGGAGGATATCTTCTCAATATCTATTACGGTAAACGTATAGACGAAGATAGGGTGGAAAGGCGTTTGAGGATGAGAAACGCTTCCTTTTCGCCTGTCGACCCAAAGATGGGGGAGGGCGAGTTTTCTCCCGATTCCGCACCTATAGAATACGGCTCGGACGGGGCAGGAGATTTCAGAATTTCGGCGCTTAAAATTTGCGGCGACAGCGGCGACAGCGTTACGGATATAAGATACCGTTCTCATAAAATATACAGCGGAAAGCCGTCGATACCCGATTTGCCGTCTACTTACGTCAATTCCGACGACGAGGCTACCACTTTGGAAATTTGCGCTGCGGATGAAATCAAAGGCGTTGAAGTTACGCTCGTATATACGGTATTTGAAAACTACGGAGTTATGACGAAGAGCGTGAGGATAAAAAACGTTTCTGATAAATGCGTTAAAATAGAGCGTGCAATGAGCCTTTGCAACGATTTCCCGACAATGGATTTTGATATGATAACCCTTTACGGAAGGCACGCCATGGAGAGAAATGTCGAACGGCGAAGTCTTTCACACGGCTTGCAAGGCGTTTCGAGCAATAAGGGCATTTCAAGCCACTGCCAAAACCCGTTTTGCGCACTCGTTTCTCACGGTGCAGACGAGGATAACGGCGAAGCTTACGGTTTCAATCTCGTCTATTCGGGCAATTTTTCAATAATGGCAGAGTGTGATTATAATGATTCCACAAGGCTTGTTATGGGGATAAACCCCGATACTTTCTCGTGGAATTTAAGCCCGGATGAGGTGTTTTACACTCCCGAAGCCGTCAGTGTATATTCGTATAACGGCATAGGGGAGATGAGCAGAACGTTTCATAGATTTTACAACAATAACCTCATAAACGGCAAGTATAAAAGGTCTGAGCGCCCCATTCTGATCAACAGTTGGGAGGCGGCGTATTTCGATATAGACGAGCAAAAACTCCTCGATTTCGGTAGAGCGGCAAAGGAACTCGGCATAGAGATGCTCGTCATGGACGACGGGTGGTTCGGGCACAGAAACGACGATAAGTCTTCGCTCGGCGACTGGTTTGTAAACGAAAATAAATTCAAAAACGGTTTATCGCCCTTCATAGATAAAGTTCACGATATGGGCTTAAAATTCGGCATTTGGTTTGAGCCGGAAATGATCTCACCCGATTCCGATTTTTACAGAGCTCATCCCGATTATTGCGTACACGCAAGCGGAAGAACTCCGATGATAGGCAGAAATCAATACGTTCTCGACGTTTCGAGGGAGGACGTCAGAGATGCGGTATGGAAACAGATGGACGCTGTTTTGTCGCAAAATAAGATAGATTATCTCAAATGGGATTTCAACAGGTATATTTGCGACGCAGATTCCGCAACGCTTTCAAAAGAGCGAAAAGAGGAATTTTATCATAGGTTTATCCTCGGAACGTATGACCTTATGAACAGACTTAAAACGAATTACCCCGATATTTTGTTTGAAAATTGCAGCGGGGGAGGCGGAAGATTCGATCCCGCAATGCTTTGTTATTCTCCGCAGATATGGACGAGCGATAATACAGACGCTATAGACAGACTGAAAATTCAATTCGGAACTTCTATGTGTTATCCCGCATCTTCGATGGGTGCGCACGTTTCGGCGCATCCGAAAGCGCCTTTCTCAACGAGGGCGAACGTTGCTTTGTGGGGTAGTTTCGGCTATGAGCTTGACGTGAGGAAATTTACGGAAGAACAAAAGAGTCAAGTTAAGGAACAGATAGCCGATTATCATAAGTATTACGATTTAATACATTACGGCGAACTTTACAGAGCCTTATCTCCGTTCGATGGCGGCGACAAAGCGGCATGGCAATTTGTAAGCGAGGATAAAAGCGAGTGCTTATTGACCGTAGTGTGCTTAAAAGAACAGTCTTATGAAAGATTTATTTATAAATTCAAAGGGCTGAACGCCGAGTTCAATTATAAAGATGAGGAGAGCGGTAAAGTCTATTCGGGCGAATATCTCACCGTGTTCGGCCTTGATTTAAGGAATGAGGTAAATCACTTGTACGGAAGTAAAAAATGGTATCTGAAAAAGATGTAAGAGATAACATAAAAAACGGACAGCATCAACGCTGTCCGTTTTTTGGCGG
>CACXDQ010000218.1 GCA_902766475.1 uncultured Eubacteriales bacterium | reverse complement strand
TACGGAAGTTGCCCACCTCGTAGCAAGGCCTAAAACGGCAACGTTTTCTATCTTGCAATTTTCATATACGCCGAGCGCCTTGTTCGTGGTGTTTGCGGGGTTTTCGACGCCATGCGTTTTCATATCGGCTTCGGAAGCCGTAAAGTCGACGACAATGTTTCTTAAAGTCATATTCGTAATTGCGTCGGAGCTGCCTAAAACGGCGCCGTAAGAGCCATAGCCCTTAAACGCAAGCTCGGAAGTTGCGATATATACGTTTTCGATAAGTCCGCCGGGAGTACCGGAGGGGAAGTTGTTTACAAAATAGCCGTAAACAAGCGAACAGTTGGTCTGGAAACCGAAACCGACAAAAGAAATGTTTTTAAGTTCGGCGCCCTCTGCCATGCACTGTATCCACGCATAGTTGTTGTCGCCTATAAACATATTGGAAACGGAATGTCCGCATCCGTCGATAACGCCCTTGAAAAGCTCGTAATTTACATAGTTTCTGTTGTTTGCGACAAAGTGATTTTTAACGCCGAAGCGGTAATCGAGATTTTCGTCTACGTTATAGAGATTTTCGTTTTGAAGGTCTATATCTGCGCCGAGCCTGAATAAGCCGCCCTGCCCCATTGCCCTCGAAATGAGAGCCATATTCTTGAAGTCCTCAGCGGTTTTGGCGATTTTTGAAACGAACGTCGCTAAAACTGCGAAATCTCTGTTCGTGGTTTCTATTTTAACGTTATTTTCGCCGTATATCTTGCCGAAAGCTGCGGCGTTTACGCTGAGAACGGTGCCGTCAAGCGTTACGTCCTCGCCCGAAACGGTAACATCGCCCACTTTTACGGCAATGTTTTCAGCGACGACTTCTTCACCGAGGTCTATCGCAATTTTGCCCGTTCCGACAGCGCTCAAATTCATATTGAGGTCAAAATCTGCTGCGGCAAGCTGTTTTTCAGCCATCTTCTCGATGGTGTAGACGTAAACACCTTCAAAGCCGTCAGCCCAATCGTAATTTTCGTCTAAAAGGGTGAGCGTTACGGTATAATTGCCGGCGTTCGTGCCCTTGTTGCCCGAAACGGTGTAGCCTTCCGCTCCCTCGATAAAGGTTATTTCCTCGCCCGTATAAGCGTAGGAAGCCGTGCCTTGCGACGGAGCGGTTATCTTTATCCTTTCGATCGTATAGGTATATTCGCCGTCGAACTCATCAGCCCACTCGGTGTTTTCATTGTCTATAAGGGTGAAAGTTACGGTATAGTTAC
Source organism: uncultured Eubacteriales bacterium (assembly GCA_902766475.1). GTDB lineage: Bacteria > Bacillota > Clostridia > Christensenellales > Borkfalkiaceae > UBA10281. The sequence continues at coordinate 2,392 of CACXDQ010000218.1, read as the reverse complement.
CGGCGTTCGTGCCCTTGTTGCCCGAAACGGTATAGCCCTCGCCCTCTTTCGCAAAGGTTATCTCCTCGCCGCTGTAAACGTAAGACGCCTCGCCCTTTTGGGGAATAGCTATTTTAGCCTTTTCTATTACGAATTTAGCCGCAACCGAAACGGCGCCCTCGTAAATATCGTCCTCGGCAAGGTATGCCCTTACGAAATAAGTGCCTGCGTTTACGGGCTTTTCGGCGCTCCACTCTTCTGCGCTTATGGAAGTGGCGTATTCAAACGAAACGCCTTCCGTTTCACAAGAAGGCTCGTTCGCCGTCTCGCCGTAAGTCCAACCCTCAATAGTCGGGGTGGAAATAGCCCTCGTGTCCTTGGTAACGGTAACCCGGATAGTTGCCGTAAGTCCGTTATAAGAAACGGTAACTTCGGTATCCTCAGCCGATAAAACCGTCTTGTCGAACACAACTTCGTCGATCGGCACGGCGAGCGTTCCGCAAACGCATACGCCCTCCAATTCAAGCCCCGTTGCGTCGAACGTTTCGCCTGCGAGATACTCGGTCTTTAAAGGCATTGTCTTTACGTTGAGCTCGGTTATCTCGTGAGCCGCCTCGGTGCCGCTGACCTTTTCCCCGTCCTCGTCGCAGACGTTCCAGTGCTGCGAATCGTCATGCTCGTATGCGGTGCCGGAATGATAGTGTACGTCATCCGTCAAATCGCCGCACGCCGTGAGGCTTGTAGCGGTAAGGGCAACCAAAGCCGCCGCCGATGCGAGCATAAGTTTTTTGCTCTTTTTCATATTTTCCTCCTAAAATTATTTATTTGCAAATTGAGTGCGTGAGTTGAGCGAAACCCTTTGAATTATCTCGCCCAAGTCCGCATTTGCGTCCCATAAAATTTCCGACACGAGCGCAACGGGAAGCCACAAAGCCCCCTCCAACATTCCGTCCTCTACGACCATCTGAACGTTTAAATCGCCGTGTTTTTGATTTGAAAGCCTTTCGACCGCCTTTTTCGCATAGCCTATGTTTTTGAGCCACGCCGCCTGCACCAAACGCCATTGTTTGCGCTTGAAAGCTATTCTGTCCTCAATAAACTTTTCGCTTGCCTCTCCGATGACCGGTCTTTCCGTCATGTGCTTGAAAACAGACCAATCGAGAACGCTGAAACCCTTCAAAATAAAGCCGCATCTGTCGTTTTCGCCACGGAGAATATTGACTTTCGAGGCTAAGGACAGAGTTTCGTCAAACCCGTTTGTATCGTCGGGCATATACGAGAACGGCATACTGCCGAGGTCCTCCCAAACGATGTCCATACGGCTGTCGACGCCCTTTAAGTTGGCGATATCGTCCTTTACCGAGGTTGCGTGAAGCCCGAACTGTATGCGCATATCGCCGAAGCGTTCGTAAAGCTCCATCGCAATGCCGTTTACCCAGTCGGTAGCCATCTTTGCGACGTTGTTGCCGTCGATGGAATTGACCGTGCGCTCCGTAAACGTCTGAAAATATATTCCGTCCGCACCCGTGTCTTTAAACTCGTCCTCGTATTTTTTGACGATCTTTTTCTTCCACTCGTCGAGGTTTTCGGGCTTTGAAAAGTCCGTAACGACGGCGCTCTTATTCTCCCAGCCCCAGCTGAAACCCCAAATGACCTTTATGCCGAGCTTGTGCGCACAGTCCACTATCTCCTTGGCGTTCAACGGAACGTAATCTACCCAGATAACGATGAGGTTGAGCTTTGCATACAGCATGTTTTCAAAAAATTTTTTATAGTCGTAAATGCAATGCCCCCAAGTCCATATTCCCCTCTCTTTGACTGAGGGAGAAGAAATACGCCTGAAATCTTTCAACTGCTCGCTGAACGGAAATTCGTAAAGGCTCGGCATTTCGTAGCGAAGCCTCCCGATCATATTTGCGTCCTGCATATACAAATTGAGGAAATCGATCGTACCGTACAAAAGCCCGTTGCCGTCGGCGCCGAAAATCACCGCCATCTTCTTTTCTTTGCCGTATGGGCTGTCGAAAACGGTGAGGGAATACCCCTCTTTTTCTTGCGTTTTCTCTATTTTGCCGCCGTCTGAAAGCTCGATAACGTATCGGTTGGAATTTCCAACGCCGAGAAGAATGACGTCTTTATCTTTTAAGGCATCTCTATCCGTTGCGGAAGCGGAAAATATTTCCGCCGCCGCATATTCGTAGTTGTGTATTTCATTTAAGATGATCTCAGCCGCCGCCTTTTCCTTGTCGCTGTCGCCGACGACTATCATCCAGTTAAACTTAGCTGTCATTATATCTTATCTCTTTTTAAAGACGTAATCGCCGTCCTGTTTTTCCCAATAAGTTTCGTCGAAGCCGTCGGGCATTTCGACGCCGTTGGTTTCGCCGCCTATAAAGCGAACGTAAATGCCTTC
>CACXDQ010000217.1 GCA_902766475.1 uncultured Eubacteriales bacterium | reverse complement strand
GAAAAGTCGATAGCTATGATAAAGCCGGCTAACGGACAAAATTACGACACGTTCATTTTAGGTCAGTATTTCAGCGTAACGATAAACGGCAGCAACGCCGCTACGGACGATACGCTCAAAGTCATCGCAATGATCGACGAATTGCCCGTTTCGGTTTCCCTTTCCGACGAGGCGAAGATAGTCGCCGCAAGGACTGCTTACGACGGTATTCCTTCTCTCGAACAGAAATCGCTCGTAAATAACTATTCCTCGCTTACGGCGGCGGAAAATACGCTCGCTTACCTCAAATCGCAGCAGGGCGGCGGAAACGAAGAGCCCGATACCCCGAGCGAGCCGACTTATTCATTCGGTGATTTCCTTGCCGACAACTGGCTCGTCATCGTGTTCGGCGCACTGCTTGTCTTAGCGGCGGGCGGACTTGTAACGGTGATACTTCTCAATTCCAAAAAGTCAAAAGAAAAGCAAAATAAATGAGGGTAATAATGAAAAACAAACTTAAATTTGTTTTAATTGCGATTTGTTCGGCTCTGATGTTCACTTCGCTCATCGCTTGCGAAGAGGACCTCAGAAAGACCTATCGTGATCAAGGTTATACCGTTTCCGTAACGTATGACGCCAACGGCGGTATTTACCTCGGCAGACCGGGCATAACCGTCGTCGATATGATAAATCCGACGACTTATGCAAAGGGCGCCGACGGCAAATATCATATTAAGCTCGACGAGCCTACAAGCTCTGAAAGACCTTCGGGCGGATCGGACGGCATCAACCTCACCAAGACGAGCAACAATATAAGCTGTTTCTTCGCCGGTTGGTATCAGGAGAGAATACCCGTTACCGACAATAACGGCAACGTTTTGGACGACGACGGCAGAGTTCTTACCGAGGAAAACGGAACTTACTATTATACGACGGCAAGCGGTGAAAAGATGAGTTCTTCGCCCGCATATACCTACGACAAGCGTTGGGATTTCGAGAACGACACGATAGATTATGCCGACGGCGACGGCAATGTAAACATAACTCTCTATGCCGGTTGGGTAAAGTTTTACGAGTTTGATTATTACTATCTCGACGGCGACAACGGTTGGAAAATGGTCGGCTCCACTTATTTTGACTATAAGACGACAAACGCCGAAGGCTCAGCTTCCGCCGATTACGACACCATTTGGGTGCCGAGGTGGAACGACGGCGCAATGACATACACGCACAGATACGAAAACAGCGGTTTATACACCTTCCCGAAAGTTGACGGAACGACTTTTGACAAGGCATATCTCGACGAGGATATGACGGAAGAGATAACCGACGGCTTCACTCATCAAGGCACGCTCGATTTAGAGCACGGCGTTGCCAATAACAGAGTGCAGAACATCTATTTCGTTGCCGAACAAGGCGAATTTTTCAAGATATCCACGGCAAAGCAGCTCGCCGATTACGCTACGGCGGAAGGTATTTACGAAATTGCCGCCGATCTTGATTTCGAGGGCGAAACGTGGCCCAACGCATTCGGCAAAGGGGAGTTTAAAGGTAAGATTTACGGAAAGGACGGTCAGACGTTCAAGTTCAAAAACGTAAAATACAACTGCAACTCTTCGGGCGAAAACGATATTTACGGCGGCTTGTTCGGACATGTGGCAAGCGGAGCGGAAATCAAAGGTATTTCCTTTGAAAACGCCACCGTCGATTTGATCGCAACTTCCGCAAGGCTCAGAAACGTCGATACATATTTCGGTATCTTCGCCGGGCTTATATCGAGCGGTGCGACCGTCGAGAACGTTTCCGTCGACGGAACGCTCAGAATAAACGGTTACGGCGTGTATTTGAGCGACGGAGCTTCCATTAACCTCGTCGCCAACTTCGAGGGCGAAGGTAATCTTGAAATATTCGAAATAGGCTCGTTAAAACTCGAAACTTACGGGCAAGATACCATAACCTATTATTCTTTCCGATTCGATCCCGAAACGGTTACTGTTGACGAAAATTACAACGTAGATATTATATTCAGCTCGCTCGTTCAGTGTGAAAATGAAGTTTACGTTGTCTATGAAAAAGATAACTAATAGCATTTAATTTACGGAGGTAAACCATGGCTAAGAAAAAGACACTAATCATCATTATCAGCGTAGTGCTTGCCGTCGTGCTTGCGGCTACGGCTGTAATCGTCGTTTTGGTAACGACAGGCTCTAAAAAGCGTGACGCTATCGTCATTATGACGGACGACGTAAGCGGTTTGTTCAACCCCTATTACGCAACGTCGGGTGCGGATATGGAAGTTACGGGCATGACGCAGATAGGCATGCTCACGACGGATAAGACGGGCACTACCGTCGCCGGCGACGACTATCCTACCGTCGTTAAAGACTTTGAGTATAAAAAAGTCGGCGATAACACAGAATATACTTTCGTCATCAAAAACGGACTTAAATTCTCCGACGGTAAGCCCCTCACGATGAACGACGTAATGTTCAATATTTACGAATATCTCGACCCCGTCTATACCGGCTCTTCGACGATGTATTCCATAAAGATAGTCGGTCTTAAACAGTACAGAACGCAGCAGAATATGTCGGGCGGCGTGGACGTAGAAGATCAGTATTCGAGAACGGCTAACAGCTATGCTACTCTTCGTAAAAACGAACTTATCCTTCTCTATGAAACGATGGGCAAAAAGGAAGGCACGCAGAACACTTACAGCATGACCGAAAGCGAAATGTATGCCGCCATCAATAACTATTCCGTAACTTCCGGCTATAAAGACGCCGTTGCAACGGTAAAGGAACAGCAGACGATGGGCGACGCCGAATACAGGGCGCAGCTCAAAGCCGACTACGACCTCGCTCTTACCACTTTCAGAAAGGAGCTTGAATCTGATTACAGCTCGGCTCAGGAAGCTTTCGATACGACCACCGTTCCCTATAAAGACTGGGCGGATAAACTCAACAACTCCATTTTCAGATTCTTCCTCTATGAAGGTTATATAAAGCCCGTCTATAAGAAAGTTGCGGGCAAAGACGACAAGACCGTCATCGAGAAATTCGAGGGCGAAGATCAGATAAAGTGGGCGGACGACGACGCAGGCGTTCAGTCGGCTATCAACAAGGTATATAAAGATACCATAACCGAGAGCCTCAACAACGTCCTCACCTTCTGGGGTACGGCCGGCACGCTTACCACCGAATTTGCGGCAAAGGCAAAAGACGTACTCATTCACAACAACTTGGGCGACAGCACCGAGCTTACTTACCCCAATATCGAGGGTGTAGTTTCTCTCGGTCATACAACCGACACTCCCGAAGTAACGGTTAAAAACACCACCTATAAAGTTGCGCATAGCCACAACAGTGACGGCACGCCCACAAACAGCGACGAATACGACGTTCTCCGCATTACCGTCGAGGGTACAGACCCCAAAGCTATCTTCAACTTCGGTTTCACCGTTGCTCCTCATCACTATTACAGCGCCGACGACGACGGCAAAATACCTACCGAAAGACAGGTAGAT